>NZ_BAAGYM010000007.1:0-52635 GCF_054779315.1 Niabella aquatica | reverse complement strand
ACTGTTACGCTGCCACAGGTTGCTTTATCTCTTCAAAGTTGAAGCTTTTTCTACTTGTCATTTTAAAGAACTTGATTCGCAATTATTTGTGCCTGTTTATGACATCCTTTTTTGAAAAGTTATTAAAAACAAATGAACTCCTGATATCAGCAATTTAAATCATTTCCCTGGTAAATGTTGCGCACCTATAGCGCGCCAAAAAACCTGTGAAAACATCGCTATAAAGCTTTTGTCTCTACGAGACAAGCATCTGTTGCGCTGAGGCAAAAACATAAATTTGTTTCTTTAAAAATGATATCGCACCTGAGCATCATGCAACACTTACAACAATCTTCCCTGCTTTGCCCGGGCCTCCAGCTCCAGCAGGTATTTCTTACGCCACAACCCGCCTGCATAACCGGTCAATGCCCCGTTCACTCCTATCACCCGATGACAGGGAACAATAATGGCTATGGGGTTCTTACCATTAGCACTGGATACCGCCCGGATACTTTCGGGCACTGTGAATGAAAGGGTTTGCTGCATATACGATCTTGTAGCGCCATAAGGAATAGTTAATAAAGCCTGCCAGGCCTGCCTTTGGAATTCAGTACCCTGTAATTGCAATGCTACCTCAAAGGCTTTACGCTCCCCGGCAAAATATTGTTCCAGTTCTTTTTCTGCCTGTTCAAGATAAGGCGTGCTTTCTTTGATCATTGCAGCTTTTAATCCTTTCTCAACCGATGCTATTTTCCGCTCCAATTCCGATTCTTCATAAAATTCGAGCACGCAGATGCCTTCGTTACCAGAACAGGCAATCATCGGCCCTATGGGCGTTTGCAATTGTTTATAATATATAATGCCTGCCATTTACAAATATTTTGCCGTATAGCTTTGCTTTACTTTTTTTATATCCATCGGTTTGCCGGCAAACACTAATTCGCCGCCTCCATCACCTGCTTCAGGACCCAGCTCTATCAGCCAGTCAGCGCTTTTGATAACGTCTGTATTATGTTCGATCACCAATATAGAGTGTCCCTGCTCTATCAGCGCGTTAAAGGAAGCCAGGAGCTTTTTTATATCATTAAAATGAAGGCCGGTAGTGGGCTCATCAAAAATAAAAAGCACTTTATTGCTGCTCCTCCCCTTTCCTAAAAAAGAAGCGAGCTTTACACGCTGCGCCTCACCGCCAGAAAGCGTATCAGACGATTGTCCCAGCTTTACATATCCTAAACCCACATCGCTCAGGGGCTGTATAGCATCGGCCAGCTTCCTCTCGCTGCCGAAAAATTCGATAGCTTCATCTACACTCATTTCCAGTACATCATAAATACTCTTATCCTTATACTTCACCTCCAGAACTTCCTCTTTAAAACGTTTGCCCCCACAACTTTCACAAACCAAATGTACATCGGCCAGGAACTGCATTTCCACTACCTGCTCGCCTTCACCCTTGCAGGTATCACAACGCCCGCCGTCTACATTAAAAGAAAAATGCTTGGGCTGAAAGCCACGCATCTTGCTTAAAGGCTGTTTGGCAAAAAGATCGCGTATCTCGTCATATGCTTTGATGTAGGTAACCGGGTTGCTACGCGACGATTTTCCGATCGGGTTCTGGTCTACCATTTCTATCTGCTGGATGCTTGCCACATCGCCGGTAATAGCTTTATGAAAACCCACCTTATCACCGCTGAACGCTCCTTTCATCTTTTGCAAAGCCGGGTAAAGGATCTGCTTTACCAACGTAGTTTTGCCACTGCCGCTTACGCCGCTCACCACACACAAAACATTCAAAGGGAACTCAACTGTTATGTCCTTTAAGTTATTCTGCCGCGCACCTTCTACTTTTACAGAACGGTTCCATTTACGAACTGTGTTTGGCGGCGCAATAGAAAATTCGCCGCTCAAATACTTACCGGTTAAACTGTCCGGGTTTTTTATCAGCGTTTTAAAATCACCTTCGGCAACCACCTGCCCGCCTAAGTGAGATGCCAGTGGTCCCATATCAATAATATGATCGGCTTCCTGCATGATCATTTCATCGTGTTCTACCACAACAACCGTATTGTTCAGATCGCGCAGCTCTTTTAAGACTTTGATCAGGTTATCTGTATCCCTCGAATGTAAGCCAATAGACGGTTCATCCAAAATATATAACGAGTTGGTAAGATTGCTGCCCAGGCTGCGCGTTAATTGTATCCGCTGGCTCTCCCCCCCGCTTAATGTATTCGCTACACGGTTCATGGTTAAATAGCCTAACCCAACCTTTAACAATGTGTTCAGCCGGTTATTGATTTCAATAAGGATACGTTTAGCTATTTCTTTTTTGTGATCGGACAGCTTTAGCTTATCAAACCATGCTTTCAGATCACGTGCAGGCATTTCACAAAGCTCCCCTATATTTTTACCGCCTACCTGTACGTACAAAGCCTCTTTACGCAACCTGTAGCCGTTACAATCAGGACATAAAGTGCGGCCCCGGTAGCGGCTCAGCAATACACGGTATTGCACTTTATACAGGTTTTGCTCTACTTCCTTAAAAAAATCGTTGATACCGCCATGGGCCCTCCACAAATAATTGTATTGCTCTTTGGTAAGATCTGCAACCGCCTTATGCACCGGGAATCCCTGCTTTGATGCATTTCTTACAAAATGCTCCTTCCACTTTCCCAGCTTCTCTCCTTTCCATGGCGCTACAGCCCCTTCATATACACTTAGTCTTTTATCCGGAATCACCAGGTCTGCATCAATCCCCAGCACCAGGCTGAAGCCTTCACAGGTAGGACAGGCACCTAAAGGATTATTAAACGAGAAAAGATTAGGCTGAGGTTCTTCAAACACTATACCATCCAGCTCAAAACGGTTATTAAAATTTAATAGCTTTTTCTTTCCATTCTGCAGAACGACTTCTACATAAACGGCTCCTTCTCCTTCGTAAAAAGCAGTGCCGATCGAATCCCCGAGGCGATGGATATCATCTTCATCAAACTCCTTTACAACAATTCTGTCAATAAGAATATAAACATTATCCTTTTTTGTTTTTGCGGGCTGCCATTCTTTTTTCATTTCATCTGCATCTAGTTCCAGCAGGTCTTCTATCCTTTTCACCGCCATTCCATCATTACCGCTGTTGGCATCAACAGCAATACGGCTAAATCCCTTTTGTAGCAGTATATTCAGCTCTTCTTTAGTATCACGGTTGCGGTGCTGCTTAAATTTTACAAGGATAAATACTTTATCCCCTTCCTGTAATTGCCGGATAGCTTCAATAACATCCGCCACATCATCTTTTTTCACTTCTTTACCCGAAACCGGTGAAATAGTAGATCCCGCCCTGGCAAATAACAACCGCAGGTAATCATATATTTCCGTCATGGTGCCCACAGTGCTCCGGGGTGTACGGGTGATCACTTTTTGTTCAATAGCAATTGCCGGGCACAAGCCTTTAATATAATCCACATCGGGCTTATTCATACGATTCAAAAATTGCCGGGCATAAGCGCTTAAGCTTTCGGCGTAGCGCCGCTGCCCTTCAGCATACAAAGTATCAATGGTTAAGGAAGATTTTCCCGAACCTGATACCCCCGTAACTACAATAAATTTATTCCTGGGAAAACCTACAGTTACATTTTTAAGATTATGAACGCGCGCTCCTTTTATTAATATTTCTCCGTTTGTGTTTTTATGTACGGTCATTATGAAAACTTACTTTTGATGCTTACAAATGTAACAGCAAATTTGTTCAGGAAAATAAATGTTTGTTATACTTTTTATACAGTGATTACACTTTCCATAAAAAGAAAAACTCAAACAACTCCTATTGATTATCAACAATTTAAAATACAATAATTATAATTTTAACAAAATTTTTAACAATGTTGATTATTTTTTTGGGTGCTTTGCAGGAGTTAAGAAATCTTGTGAGAAGGTACATGAACGAAAAGAAAAGAAATATTGGCTATTTAATTTCTAAAAAGTAATGACTACAGATATAAAAAAGAGCGATAACGAGCTGATACACTTGTTTGCAAGTGGTAACGAATCGGCCCTCGATTCATTACTTGAAAGATATAAAGACAAGCTTTTTAATACCATACTTTTTATTGTTAAGGATAAATATCATGCAGAAGATATTTCGCAGGATGTTTTTATCAAGATAATAGAAACGCTTAAGAGTGGTAAATATAAGGAAGAGGGCAAATTTTTACCCTGGGCCATGCGCATTGCGCACAACCTTTGTGTAGATTATTTCAGGAAGCTGAAACGCTTTCCTTTTGCAAAAAACAGTTCAGATAACGAAGTACTGGATACTATCAACTGTACGGAACAGAATGCAGAAGATAAAATAATCAAAGTACAGAGCATGGGCAAGGCTAAAGACCTCCTGGAGCAATTGCCCGAAGAGCAAAGAGAAGTAATTATATTGAGGCATTTTGCCAACCTTAGCTTTAAGGAAATTGCAGATATGACAGGATGCAGCATCAATACAGCTTTGGGCAGAATGAGATATGGGCTGATGAATTTAAGAAAGTTAATGACCGGAAAATAGCTTAACTTTTTTTAAGCACCTGTTACTATAACATTTTGGCAGATCTTTCGTTATAGTATCACTCGCAAGGTAGATCTGAAAAATTAAAAATAATGTCATCTTGTGTTTCCGATAGGATAAAAGAAATTCGCTAAACCTCTTTATCGAATTATTCTTGCCGAAGCCAACCGGTTGGCACAAGATGACGCCTAATTAAGCCGCTGAAAGATCAGCGGCTTTTTTCTATAATAAGAAGAGATAATGTAAGCCAGATTTGAAACTATCTACCATTAGATATCTTCCCTCTGTTATTAAATTTTTATTATTAAAATTTCGTTATTGTTAAAAAAAAGCTATTTTTAACAATATACATGCTACAAACCAATACTTCCACGTGCCTGATTGCAATAGCAGAAAGAGATGATCAGGGAGCGTTTAAAAAACTCTATCAGCATTTTTTACCCCGGCTTCTTTCTTATGCCAACACGTTTCTCAACCATCAACAACTGTCAGAAGAGGTAGTGGAAGACGTTTTTATTAAAATATGGTCTAACCGGAAAGCCCTTCCTGCCATAACTAACTTTTCTTATTATTTATACACAGCTACCAAGCATACTGCCATTAATTATCTTCGTAGCAGGAAAAAAGTCACTTTCGACAGCCTGGCTGATACCGGGGAAATTATTTGCCTGCATGATCCTGAAACAGGGACGATCCAAAAAGAAAATATCCGGCAGATTGAAGCAGCCATTAATGAGCTTCCCGAAAAATGTCGCCTGATCTTTCGGCTTATAAAAGAAGAAGGGCTTAAATATAAAGAGGTTGCCCAGCTACTATCCATCTCTCCCAAAACAGTAGAAGCACATATGACCTTAGCTTACAATCGTTTGGCAGAATGCCTTGAAGGAATGTTATCAGATTTCACCGGAATAAAAAAAGCAGCCGGCTTATAGAAACAGCCTCCACTGGTTTTCAAAAAAAAAAATTAAGCCCAGGTAAGGGTTTTTACAAATACTCATTGTCTTTATAGATAAAATGGGTAGGAATGAGTAAAAGCAGGCTTATAGAATTGTTAGCAAAGCGCGCTTCCAGGGAAATTACACTGCTGGAACAGCAGGAATTAACCATGCTGATTAATAATAATGAATCGTACGCCCTCTTAGCACGCTCATTTGATGTATTAGATACAGCAAGGATAGATGTTGCGAAAATTGATGAAAAGGATTTTGAGTCCCGTTGGTCCTCATTGCAGGCCAAACTTCCGGAAGACGGATTATCTCTGAAAAACGGATACAAGCATCCAAGGAAAAGCTTTCGGTTGTTATGGTACAGGCTCGCGGCAGCCTGTATCGTATTGGTAGTCATTATAGGCATACTATTCTTCAGGCATCAAAACAGCATGCGGCTGCCGGGTGAAGATAATATCGTTGCCACTCAGCGGGGATCGAAATCTTATACCGTTTTACCTGATGGTACACAGGTTTGGTTAAATGCAGATACCAAGATCTCTTACGGAAAATCATTTGGCACCGGAACCAGAGATGTGACACTGACCGGAGAAGCCTATTTTGATGTAGTAAAAGATGCTTCAAAGCCTTTTGTAGTCCACACCGAAGCTATGGACATAATTGTACTGGGAACAGCCTTCAACGTAAGTGCCTATAAAAGCGAAATGCACACAGAGGCAACACTTATTCGTGGGGCTGTAGAAGTAAGCTTAAAAAAGTATCACGATAAAAGAGTAATGCTAAAACCCTTTGAAAAGCTGTCTGTAAAAAACACGCCCGATGTTGTTACTAAAAAAGAACAAAAGCAGCAACAGGAAACAGCAATGTTCACCCTAAGTAAAATCAATAAAATAGCGCTGGATTCCGGATCGGCAGAAACACAATGGGTGCAAAACCGGCTGGTTTTTACAAACAGTACGCTTGAGGATATTGCCATACGACTGGCACGTTGGTACGATGTAGATATTACGATTACAAGCCAGGCATTGAAACAAACGAAATACAGTGCGGAGTTTGACAATGCTACACTTGAAGAAGTCATGCAATCCTTAAAGTTGGCAGGGAGGTTCAGTTATAATATTGATAATAAAAAGATAACAATATCTCAATAACAGAATATTATTCATTTAAAAAACATATTATGAAGACATAAGAAAATAAAACAGAGAAGATAAATAAATAGATAGATAAAAAACAATAGAGCGTGTTGCCGCACGCCCCATTGATAAATGATTGAAATAATTGCCTTGCTGGACAATATTACTTCACCATACTTATTTGTAAAATTATGAAAATTAATCGTCGTTTCTCTCAAAAAAACGCGACGCACAGGTTCATCAAATATTTACTGCTGATGAAATTAACTGTTCTTTTTGTTTTACTTGCATCTTTTCAATGCTTCGCATATTATAGCATAGGCCAGGAACGGATCAATCTGCACCTGAAAGATGTAAGTATCGAAACTGTTTTGAAACAGATTGCTGAAAAAAGCAATTACAATTTTGTATATAAAAGCGAAGCGCTTCCTGGTACTCTAAAGGTAAATATATATGCAAAAGACGCATCCGTTGACTATGTCATGGAAAAAGTATTAAGGAATACCAACCTGACTTACCGCAAAACCGCAGCCAACCTTATTACCATTATAGAATTAGGAGGCGTAACTTATCCTCCGTCATGGGTATTGAACGGCACGGTACTGAATGAAAAGAAAGAACCTGTTATAGGCGCATCGATAGCCATTAAAGGAACATCTAAAATCACATCAACAGACAGCCAGGGAAAATTCATAATTGAAGTAGAGTCGGCCCAGGACTCGCTGATGATCACGTACGTTGGCTACAAGCGGCTTACTATTGCAGCCGGTGCAGAGAAAGAAATTGTGATACAAATAGAACCCGACCTGGAAGCTCAGAAACTGAATGAAGTAGTAGTAGTTGGTTTTGGAGAGCAAAAAAGACAAAGCGTGGTAAGTGCGGTCACTACCGTAGGAGGAGAACAGCTTAGAATGCCTAACAGGAGCCTGAGCAATAATCTTGCGGGGCAGATTCCCGGTTTGATCGCAGTACAACGTTCGGGTGAACCAGGCTACGATAATGCAGAGTTCTGGATACGCGGTAGCAGTTCCTTTGCCGGAGGCACCAGCCCTTTGGTGCTGGTTGATGGCGTACCGCGCAACATGAATGATATTGAGCCGGACGAAATTGAAACCTTTACCCTTTTAAAAGATGCCGCCGCCACAGCGGTATATGGCGCAGAGGGCGCAAATGGTGTAGTGATCATTACCTCAAAAAGAGGTAAGCCGCAAAAAACAGTGATTGCTTACAGAGGAGAATATAGTGCTCTTACGCCTACCCGTGTTCCTCAAATGGCCAACTCGGTAGAATATCTCTCATTATATAATGAAGCGCTTCGAAATGAAGGGCAGCAGCCTGCTTTTAGTGATGAACTGATCGCCAAATATGCATCAGGAGAGGATCCTGATTTATACCCAAGCAGTAACTGGTATGATATATTATTGCGTAAACATACAAACAATACAAGGCACACGCTCAATTTCAGAGGAGGCTCCGGTAAGACCCGCTTTTTTGTATCAGGCGCTTATTTTTCGGAAAGTGGTATGTATAAATCAAATTCTGAATATAACACCAATGCTGGTTTGAAGCGTTATAATCTGCGCAGTAACATTGATATGGATATTACACAAACCACACTGCTGCGCGTTGACATCAGCGGGCAATACCTGCAGACCACTTATCCCGTTAACGGTAGTACCAATCTTTTTGAGCGGTTTTCAAGGATACCTCCTCATCTTATACCTCCTGTATATTCTGATGGAACACTGGCAGCGCATCCTTCTCAAGACAACAATAAAGTGAACCCCTATAACCAGCTAATGGAGTATGGTTATTCTAAAGAATGGCGAAGTTATATTCAATCAAGAATTGACCTGACCCAAAAATTAGATTTTATTACCCGCGGACTAAAGATACGTGGAGCAATAAGCTACGACGCGAACAGTATTTTTTATATGAGCAGACGTAAAACGCCTGCCACTTATTACGCCACTGGAAGGGATGCCGATGGAAAGCTGATATTCAGAAAAGTAACTAATGAAGTAGCTTTTGCAGACCCTACAGAGACCAATGAAGGTCAAAAACAGATTTATATGGAGGCCGCATTAGACTACAACCGTAATTTTGAAAAACATGCCGTAAGCGGGATGTTGCTCACTTATCAGAAAGAAAGGCAGGTGCATAACGATGCCCTGGCATATAAAAAACAAGCTTATGTAGGACGTGTTACCTATTCATTTGACGGGCGCTATTCTATGGAAGGCAACTTTGGTATTACAGGAAGCGAAAATTTCGCTGACGGATATCGTTACGGGTTTTTCCCGGCTTTAGGATTGGCCTGGAACCTTACCAATGAGCCCTATTTTCCGGGTGAGTTAAAAAACGTAATCAGCAGTTTCAAGATCAGGGGATCGATCGGGAAAACAGGCAATGACAATACCGGTACCAGCACCCGCTTTATGTATCGCCCTACATTTAGCACTTCTACCGGGTATAGCTGGGGCATTGGTTCTACAGGAGCTACGAATAGTATAGGTGGTCTTATTGAAGGACGCTTTGCGGCACCATTCCTTTCATGGGAAATAGAGATGAAACGTAACATAGGTATTGATGCTGCATTCTGGAAAAATAAACTCACGCTACAGATAGATTATTTCAATAACCTGCGTACAGAAATTCTACTACAACGTCGAACGCTTTCCGCTGTAGCAGGATTCCGCCAGGCGCCCTGGCAAAATTTTGGAAAGGTAAGCAACAAAGGGGTGGATGGCAGTATCGGTTTTAATGAAAAAATCGGCGAACTTGAAATATCGCTAAGGGGCAACTTTACCTACGCCAGAAATAAAATACTCGAATATGATGAAATTCCCCAGGTACATCCCTGGATGAATATTACAGGAACGCGCCTGAATGCACTTAATAATATGTTGATAGCGGATGGGCTTTTTGATAAATCCGATTTTAACATAACTTCTGATGGAAACGGAAAAACTATGTACACCTTAAAAGATGGAATAGCCCGTCCGGGTTGGTTGCCCAATCCTATGCCCGGAGACATTCGTTACCGCGATCTGAACAGCGATGGGGTTATTGATGACTTTGACAGGATTAAAGACGCGGCCCACCCAACTGTGCCAGAAATTATTTATGGAGCAGGGATCAATCTTCAATATAAAGGATTTTACGCCAGCGCTTTTTTTCAGGGAGCCGGTAATGTTTCAATAAACCTGAACAATCAGGCCAATGCATTTATGCCTTTTCACTGGGGAGTAATGGAAAGTAATGTAAGAAAAGAAATTGTAGACAGCCGCTGGACAGAAGAAAACCCTTCCCAGGATGTATTCTTCCCGAGACTCCGGGTAGCTAATATGGTCAATACGAATACGCAAAGCACCTGGTGGATTAAAGATGCCTCGTTCGTAAGGTTAAAGAATGTAGAAGCAGGATATAATTTCTACAGTAACATTTTGGAGAAGGTAAAAATGAAATCAGGTCGTTTATATGTTATGGGGCAAAATGTAGCGCTTTGGGATAAAGTAAAAATGTACGATCCGGAACTTGGTAATAGTGCAGCAGGAACTAAGTACCCTATACCTGTTATATGGACCGTAGGTTTGGAAATGACTTTTTAACTAATACTACTAAGAAAAAAAATTATACGGATGAAAACGATCATAAAACTATTACCACTGATATTTTTGATGGGAGTAAGCAGTTCCTGTAAAAAATACCTTGATGTATCGAAAGAGCTGGCTGAAGAAAGGGATTTGGAAAAAATATTCTCCAGCCCTACTGATACACGCCTGTGGCAGCGGAATATTTATACCGGAATTCCTAATACAGCAGATTACGCCAGGGATTTAACCGGCTTAAACTTACCCTGGCCACAGCTTTCCGATGAGATGGAGCGCTTACAGGGTACCAGTGATTTCAATTTATCGCCTTATACTTCAGCCACTACTGCCTATGGCCGGTGGTCACTCTATCAACTGATAAGACAAGCCAATATCTTTTTAGAAAGAGCAAAAGAAATACCACAGGTTGGGACAGCAGAATTTATAAGCGCTGAAGAACTGGATGAACTCAAAACACAATCCAGATTTTTAAGGGCCTATTATCACTATCTGTTGTTTGAGCTGTATGGCCCCATTCCTATAATGACAGAAGTAGCTGATCCGTCCAGTCCGGAATTGGATTTTGCAAGAAATTCCGTGGACGAAGTAATTGCCTTTATCGACTCCGAAATGCTGGCAGTAGCTGATAAATTAAACAACCCTGATTTAAGCAATACACAAAAGCTGGCATTACCCACTAAGGGAACAGCTCTTGCGGTACGCGCCAGGTTATGGATGTATGCAGCAAGTCCTCTTTTTAACGGCGGATTTTCCGAAGCCATACAGGTAAAAAATCCGGATGGCAAAGCTCTGTTTCCCACTTACAATGCCACTAAGTGGCAAAAAGCGTTGGCCGCGGTACAGGACTTTATAGATTACGCTAACAGCGGAAATTATGAATTGTATAAAGTATATAACGCTAACGGCTCTTACAATCCCGATCAAAGCCTCTACGGTATGTTTATGTCCTATAATAAGGAGGTGATTTTTGCACGCTCTGATGTAAATTGGGGTACTGTACCAACTAGCGGTGTAGATGGATGGTCGGTTCCACGGGGTGTGCTAGGTGGCACTGCTACTACAGGCTACCTGGCTGTGATTCAGTCGCTGGTAGATGATTTTTTTATGAATGACGGGCTTGATATTAATGAGTCTCCACTATATACAGAAACCGGATTCTCCATTGCAGGTACGGATCCTTCCGGACGCACTGAAGCAGGTACCCGAATGATGTACGTAAACAGGGAACCCCGGTTTTACCAGACAGTGTTTTATAACCGCCGCAAATGGCATGTTGGGAATACTCAGGTGATCTTTAACCGACCGGGGAATAGCGATAATACAGCCTCAACCGACTATTCGAGGACAGGATATATCTGCTACAAGCGCTTAAGTAAACGGGTGTATAACAGCGGCAGTAACCCAAGAAGCGAGTACCGCCCTGGTATTATCTTCCGTCTGGCCGAGTTCTATCTGTTATATGCCGAAGCACTTAATGAAGTAACTCCTTCGGACCCCCGCGTTATAGAATACATAGACAAAGTAAGAGAGCGTGCCGGCATACCTAAACTGGCTGCTGTTAAACCCGGCATTATTGGAAATCAGGACGCACAAAGGGAGGCCATCCGCCATGAAATGCGGGTAGAGTTGGCTACCGAAGGACAACGTTATTTTGATGTACGCCGCTGGATGATTGCAGAAAGCGAACCTGGCAAAGGCGGACAGGGTGGCCCCATTTACGGGATGAACATGTTCAATACTTCTGTTGAGGAATTTTATACACGTACGGTTATTGAGAACAGACCTTTTGAAAAAAGAATGTACCTGTACCCTATACCATTGTCTGAAATCCAGATAAGCAAAAAATTAGTGCAAAACCCACTCTACTAATTCATATAAAAATCAGAAGCGCAGCGAGTTTTCGTTGCGCTTTTTTAGTATAGAATCTTCAGCCATCTGACCTCTTTTTAAACAAAATAACAATCAGCATCAATTGTCTCTTAATGAATAATAAGCCGGCAGGGAACTGAGAGATGCTGTGCGTTTTTATCTCCCTCCGTTTCCTTTTTATCAATATTTCTAAAAATAAGTTCTGCCGCCTTCACGCCCATTTTAAAAGAATTTTCATCAATAGATGCAATAGGCTTAAAGTCCAGGTACTGGATCAATGGCAGGTTACCAAACCCTACAATTTCTGTTTGCTTAAGATGCATGGAGAACTGCTCTTTGAGTACTTTAATCAGGTCTAAGCTGATATAATTTTTAAAGGTGAAAAAAGCAGTAGGCGCATTATTCATCGTCATTAACTTTTTTACAGAAGAAAAAGTTTGCTCCGGAGAAAGATCTACCTCTTCTACCAAATCCGGATCGTAAGAAATACCATGCTTCTTCAGAGCATCCTTATAGCCATTACAACGTTGTATGCTGGTTCTCAAAAATGATGGTCCCATCAAATGGGCGATTCTTTTATGACCACGCTCCAAAAGAAACTCTACGGCTTTCCTGGCACCTCCGGCATTATCAGTAGACACGTAATCAAACTCCGGTTCAGGGTAATACCGCGAAAAAAATACAAATGGAATTCCGGCATGAATCATCCGCTGAAACCTGTCTGAGCTCCTCGAGTTTTTTGAAACAGTAATAATAACTCCGTCTACACGGTTTTTAATCATGTTCTCCACCAGTTTATCCTCTGTAGCTGTATTTTCGTGGGTTTGGGATATAATAACACTATAGCCCTTTGTACTGGCAACTTCCTCTATTCCATTTATCGCAAGCACATAAAACTGATCCAGCAGATCAGGCATAATTACACCAATAGTAAAAGATTTGCTTTGTTTAAAGTGACGGGCGGCCTCATTAGGAATATAGTTCCACTCTCTGGCAAGCTTTTGAACCCTCTCTTTCGTAAAACTACTTATTAAAGGATTATTATTGAGTGCTTTCGAAACTGTTGAAACCGACATATTCAGCCTTTTGGCAATATCTTTTATTGTAACTCCTTTTTTCACTACTGAAATATAGGGATTTTTAGATAAACAACATTTACTTACGATAAGTTCAGCAAATGTCCATTAGTTTATCTGCCCCATAGTAAAAAATATCTTTATCCCATCATCACCTCAACAACTAAAATCATTTGATTACTTACTAAAAAAGCAACACTCTTCCAATTTCTTGACAATTTCAAACGTTGTAACTCGCTTTTTGCGGATATGCATTTTTAAAGCGTGTTGCAATTGGCTACATTTACATTGATTGATTGCAAAATAACAATTGCTGTGCTAAAGAGACTGATTGATATTTCTGTTAGTTAAACGGGGTATGTGTTCTTGAGAAGTAAAGCTGCTTCACTATACATGTGCTTTTTAAAACAGCATATTGAGGTATTTGTATCGCCGCGCAACCATAAATTATAATTCATTAAGCAAGATATATGACCAGTTATACCAACAAAACGAAATTGAGACATTTTGTATTGCTTACATTTTTAAGTTTCGGAATATATACTATTGCTGCCCAAAACATTTCAAAAAATGGTTATGGAGCAATCAGTGATACCATTGGCCGATCCTTTCAAAACGACAGTTTAGTACTGCTCAATAAACACCAGGCGAAAGACATGTTGTTGCAGGCCACCGCCACGGTATATACACCGCAACTGGTCACCACACCCGCGCCATCATTTCTTCAGGCTTTGCCGGGGCGGCTTTCGGGCCTGTATACCAGGCAGCGCAGCGGCGTTCAGGATACCGATAATCCCACCGGCGTTATCGATTTTAAGATAAGGGGGCAGGTACCATTAATACTCCTGGATGGGGTGCCCAGGGATTTTGCATCGATCGACCCGGAGTCAATCGAATCCGTAACGGTGCTGAAAGATGCGCCCGCTACCGTTATGCTGGGGCAGCGCTCATCCAACAATATCATCCTTGTAACCACCAAACGGCCTGCTGCCACGCCATTCAGGCTTTCGTTTACAGCACAACGGGGCATACAGGAATTATTAAACAGAACAAAAACATTGCCATCGGCAGATTACGCCATTCTTTACAACGAAGCACGTAACAATGATGGCCTTGCTCCTATTTATTCGGCCAGCGATATCCTGGCTTACCAGAATGGGTCAGACCCGTTATTTCATCCTGACAACGATTACAGGAAATATTTCCTGAATAAGCATGCAGCGCTTGACAGGTATAATGTGAACATACAAAGCGGTAACGAGATAGCAGCCTTTTATGTTGCCCTCGACTATCAGAAAGAAGGCGGTTTTTTTAATACAGCCGATATCAATTCGTACAGTACCAATACCGGCACCGATCGCTACATAGTGCGGTCTAATGTAAAAGTGAACCTGAACAAAACCCTTAGCGTGGGACTGAATATTTTCGGGCGCATTCAAAATGCCAACCAGCCGGGAGCCACTACCAGCAGTGTGTTTAATGCGCTAACATTTACTCCCGCCAATGCCTACACTATATTCAACCCCGACAGTTCTTTGGGAGGAAATGAGAATTTTTCCAATAATATTTACGGGATGCTTAATAAATCGGGGTATTACAAATCCACCTTAAGAGATTTATCAAGCGATATTGAGATCACCCAGAAGCTGGACGCGTGGTTGCCAGGGCTGTGGGCAAAGGGTACGTTGTCTTATAACAATACAGTAGATCAAACGGTGAACCGTTCCAAAAGTTTTGCTACCTACAGGCTGAACATTAATTCGGGCCTGCCGGTTTATACCCAAATGGGAAACAATACCGCACAGCCCAACATCTTATCAATCGATACCAGACGTACCTATACTTACGGAAAAATAAGTATGGGTTACGACAAAGTCAGCGGCGATAACTTCTGGAACCTGCTGCTACTGGCCGACAACCAGTCTACCACCTCCAACCTGCAATTGCCTGCCACTTATACCAACATAGCAGCCAATGCAGCTTACAGCTTCTCAAAAAAATACTTTGCAGAGGCAACTGTAAGCTATGGCGGCCACAACCGCTTTATGCCAGGCAAAAGATTTGGTTGGTTCTACGCAGGCGCTGTGGGGTGGGATCTGGCAAAAGAATCTTTCCTGTCGGATGCTGCATGGATAACAAAACTAAAGCCACGCATCAGCTATGGTCTTACCGGCAATGCCAATGTGGGGTACTATGTATATGAACAATACTACGATTACTGGGGTTCTGCAGCCGCCTATTATTTTGGTGCAACGCCCGCGCTGGCAAGAGGCTTTTCGGAACTGGTGCTTGCCAATCCCAACGCCACATGGGAAAAAGCCCATAAGCTGAACGTTGGCATTGAGGCTGCATTCTTTAATAACAGGCTGCAGCTTACCTCAGAATATTTTAATGACACTTATTTTGACCTGATGCAGACACGCGGAAATTCCATTAGTCTCATTGGTCAAGGCTACCCTGCTGAAAACATGGGTAAGAACCGCTATACAGGTATCGAGAATAATATTACATGGAATGCAGGCCATGAGGACAAAGGTTATTTCCTGTCTGCTAACTTCTCCATGCTAAAATCAGAAGTATTATTCAGCGATGAAGTGTACCGGCCCTATGGCTACCAGCAAAGAACAGGCCTACCTGTTGGACAGACCTTTGGATATGTAGCAGATGGCTTCTACCAGTCGCAGGCCGAAATTGATGCAGGCCCTGCTGTGGACGGCTATGTGCCCAAACCGGGAGATATCAAATACAAAGACCTGAACAACGATGGTTATATCAACCAGTTTGATGAAACAGCTATCGGCACCATCAAACCCTTATTGTATTACGGTGCTACTGCCGGCTTCAACTACAAAGGTTTTGACCTGAGTATATCTGTGCAGGGTGTTGCCAATAACGATATTGTAAGCAGCACTGGTTACAATTCTGTAACAAGCTCATTAGAATATGAGTTTCAAAACAACGGAACGGGCCAGGCATTTGAGCATCATTTAGGCCGGTGGACACCCGCCAACGCTACCAATGCTACTTACCCCCGGCTTTCCATAGGCAGCAACGCCAATAACCAGCGTGCATCCACCTTTTGGGTACGTTCTATGGATTACCTGCGCATACAAAACGTAGACATCGGGTACACTTTACCGGCAAAGCTTATACAAAAGATAAAATTAGAGGCAGTACGCGTATTTGCCAATGGGTTCAACCTGTACTCTTTCGACACGCAGAATTATCTTGACCCTGAATCGTATAATTCTATTTTCCCGCTGCGCCGCACTTTCAATTTCGGAATTAATATCAAATTATAAATATAAAGAGATGACCAGGTATATATATTTCTTATTTATCGCAATGGTTTTTATCAGCTCATCCTGCCAGAAGCTGGAAGACTGGCCTATGGAGCGGATCAAAGAAGACTATCTGTGGGATAGCAAAGACTCTTTAGGCACCAATGCCGGTTACTTTTTAAATACGATCTATGGCGAAATGCCAACCGGCTTTAACCGCATTGGAGGAAACCTTTTATGTACGGCCACTGACGATGCTGTTCCGTCGGCTGACAATACTACTATCGCAAGATTTACCAGCGGTGGGTACTCGCCTATAGATAATGCCGATGATTCGTGGAGCGCCAACTATTCCAGCATCAGGAAATGCAATTTGTTCCTAAAAAACTTTCCGCGAATCACCCTTAAAGCAAGCATCAGGCAGGAGGGTGTATACTGGATGGCAGAAGCCCGGTTTTTACGAGCCTTGTTCTATTTTGAGCTGGTAAAACGCTACGGTGGTGTGCCTTTGCTGGGCGACAATATACTTACTTTAGAAGATGATCTCAGGCTGCCGCGAAACACTTACGATGAATGCGTAAATTATATTGTAAGCGAGTGCGACGCGGTTAAAGACAATCTGCGTCCCGATCCGGTTTCAAATGCCGACTATGGCCGTGTTACCAAAATGGCTGCGCTTACGCTAAAAGCCAAAACCCTGCTCTATGCCGCAAGTTCTTTAAACAATGCTGCAAACGATAAAAACAAATGGATAAGGGCGAAAGATGCGCTTGCAGATGCTATTGTGCAAGCCGCAGCAGGTGGTTTTTCCCTTGAAAGCTCTTTTAGTAATGTTTTCCTGGCCCGTAAAAACACCGAAGTGATACTGGCCTACCAGCGCCAGGTAACCACCGACGTGGAATTGAACAATGCGCCCATTGGCTATGTAAGCGGCAATACTGCCAGCCGGGGACGTACCAGCCCCACGCAGGAATTGGTAGATGCGTTTACAACCATAAAAGGATTAGCCATTGATGAAGACGTAAAATCGGCCAGTAACGCCACTGGCTATGATGCCAACAACCCTTATGCCAACAGGGATCCCCGCCTGTCGCTCACTGTTTTTTATAATGGTATGCCCTGGCTTACCAGGCCGGTGGAAACATACGATGGAGGAGCCGACCGGCCAGGTGGCGCCACCGTACAAACTAAAACAGGATATTATATGCGCAAGTTCATGGGCAACTTCAGCACCGGGACAGCCTATTCTAACCAGAACCATAATTTCCCCATTTTCAGGTATGCGGATGTACTGCTGATGTTTGCCGAAGCGAAGAACGAAGCGGACGGGCCAGTAGACTCAGTGTACACTTATTTAAGAGAGATCAGGAAAAGAGCCGGTATCCTTGCAGGTACGGCCCCGGATCTTTATGGCGTTCCGGCCGGGCTTACGCAGGAACAAATGCGCGAATTGATCAGGAATGAGCGAAGGGTAGAAATGGCATTTGAAGAGCAACGGTTTTGGGACCTGCGCCGCTGGAAAATTGCAGAAAACATCTACAACCGGCCACTGCATGGTATGCGTATTACAAAAACCGGCGCCAACGTAACATACAGCGTGGAGGCCTTAGCTGTACCGTTCCAGTTCTTTGCGCCGCGCATGTACCGGTACCCTGTTCCTTTCAGTGAAATATCTAAAAACCGCAATCTTGTACAAAACGAAGGCTATTAAATGTTCATTAAGGGCTAAATTAAATGTTATGAAGAAATTATTGAGAGCCGTATTGATTGTTTGCTTTTTATTGCCGGCAGCGGTATATGCACAACAAACGATACATGGGGTTGTAAACGGTATTGACGGGCCTTTGCCGGGTGCCAGTGTGCAGGAAAAAGACCAGGCAACCAACGGTATCATCACCAGCAAAGACGGCTCTTTCCGGCTGACGCTGAAAGGCGTTACCAAAACCATTATCGTAACGGCAGTTGGTTACCAGGATAAAGAAATAAATGTACATGACATGGACACCGCCATTGTCATCAATATGGACCAGACAGCAAAGGGGCTTGACGATGTAATTGTAGTAGGATACGGAACAACCAAAAAAATAACCAGTACCGGGGCCGTTACATCGGTGTCGGCAGCCGATGTAAGAAATACGCCCACGCCGAATATTCAAAATACCCTGATAGGGCGTGCTCCGGGCTTTATATCGCAGCAACGTACGGGCCAGCCTGGTAAAAGCGGGGCCGAATTTTTTATCCGTGGTGTCAATTCTCTTTCCGGCGAATCTCAAAAGCCGCTGATCATTGTAGACGATGTAGAATATACTTACGACCAGGTATCCCAGCTTGACGTAAATGAAATTGAAAGCTTTTCTATTTTAAAGGACGCCTCCACCACCGCAGTATATGGTATAAAAGGCGCTAATGGCGTACTGGTTATTACCACCAAAAGAGGTAAAACAGGCAAGCCGGTTATTAATTTCAATACCGAGCACGGATTGCAAACACCGGTCACCACTCCTAAATTCCTGGATGCGTATACCGTGGCTAAGTTAAGAAACGAGGCTTTAACAAATGACGGCATCACACCACTGGAATTTACCGAAGCCGATTTAGAGCACTGGCGCCTTAAAGATGATCCATACGGGCATCCGGACGTAGACTGGTACAACGAGGTGTTTAAAAAATATTCTTACCAAACCCGCAATAACATTGATATTTCAGGCGGCACACAAAAGGTTAAATACTTTATTTCCGGCGGCCATACCTTCCAGGACGGGCAGCTAAGAAATTTCAGCAGGGGCGATTATGAAGCGCCAAAGAATAACTACTCCTATCAGCGGTTCACATTCCGCTCTAACCTGGATATGCAGGCCACACAAACCTTAAAGCTAAGATTAGACGTTACAGGAAGAACAGGAACTATTACCGAACCACATATTGCCACTACCCCATTGGCTACCATTTACAGTTTCCAGAGGCTTCCGCCTTATGCGGCCCCGCTCCTGAACCCCGATGGCAGCTATCCCTGGGCATTCAGGTCAAGAAATATTTATTATGAAACGAGCCTTATTGGCCGCCTGGCATTGCAGGGATACGATAAAACATTCCGCAACGAGCTGAATGTTCTTTTCAGCGCCGATCAAAGACTGGACTTTGTAACAAAGGGCCTTTCTGTGAACTGGCGTATTGCCTACGCAGGCGACGTGAGCTACGACAGGAGCCTCTACCGGAATAATATACCTGCTTTTTATTATAATCCTGAAGATGGTTCTTATACCATTCACAGCAACGGATTGTACCGGCTGGAACCACTTACCTTATCCAGTTCGGGACAGAATACAGCTTCGCGTAAAACAGTAAATACATTAGGCAGGCTAAACTATGCCCGTTCGTTCGGCAGCCATAATGTAAAAGGAATGCTGCTCTACAACCTGGATAATGTAACAAGGGGGAGTTACAACGATGCCACAGGTGTAAAAGCTGTTCAGGAATATGCGCCGGTGGTGCTGCAGGGCACTACCTTCCGGGCGGAGTACAATTATGCCCAGCGCTATCTTGTTGAATTTAACGGTGCCTACAACGGCACCAGCCAGTTTGTTGGCCGTAAGACCAAAGGATTTTTCCCGGCAGTATCTGTCGGCTGGAATATTGCAGAAGAAAACTTTTTTAAAAATATAAAATTTGTCGATCTGCTGAAGCTGAGAGGCTCGTGGGGCATAACCGGTTCTGATGTTACCGCAGGCAATGTATACAAGACAGAGCAACTTTATAATCCCGGCCCCAATTATAACTTTGGTGAAACGGCTAATTCATTTCCTTCTATACAGGAAGGTACGTTGGGCAACCTGGATATTTCATGGGAACAATCGAAGAAGACCAATATTGGTATCGACGCCCAGTTTTTTGAAAACAAGGTGTCTTTTACGATCGACTATTTTTATGACTATCGATACGACCAGCTATATGTAAAAGATGATGTGCTGAAGATCATTGGTGTAACCCTGCCTTATACCAACTCTGCTATTACCGAAAATAAAGGTTTTGACGGACAGGTAAGCTATAACAACCGGAAAGAGAAATTTTCGTATGGAGCGGTATTCACATTCTCTCATGCAAAAAACAAAGTGATTTACCAGGGCGAGGCAACGCCCCGTTACCCCTATCTTGCTAAAACAGGAAGGCCTATAGGACAGGCTTTTGGTTATCATGTACTGGGCTTTTTTCAAACCCAGGAAGAAGTGGATAATTATCCCCATCTTGCCGATGCAAAGCCAGGAGACCTGAAATACGAAGATATAAACGGCGATGGAGCAATTGACCAGCAGGATTACAGGCCTATTGGCCGACCCAACCTGCCGCAAACAGTGCTGGGTACTTCTTTGTCTTTCGGCTATGGCAATTTCAGTCTGAACGTTTTATTCCAGGGAAGCTTCGATTACAGCTACCGCATATCCACCAACCAGGTGATACCATTCCAGGCCAACCTGCAGGAAGTAGCTTTGGGACGATGGACGCCTGAGACCGCTTCTACCGCAACATTCCCCCGGCTAAGTACCATACTGGCAGGTCCCAGCAGCCCCTCGAATTCCTCCGATTTCTGGATGGTAAATGATGCCAAATACGTACGTCTTAAATCTGTGGAATTGGGATACCAGTTACCCAAAAGATGGCTGCAGCGGGCAAAGATCAACACAGCACGGCTCTATGTAAGCGGGTATGATCTGCATACCTGGGCCAATTTCAGCCTGTACAACCAGGATCCCGAAATACAAAGCGGTGGCAGCGGAGCCGTATATCCTGTGTTAAAAATTTACAATGCAGGCCTGCAGATAGGATTTTAATTCAGTTATAAACCAGTAATACAGCATTTAAAAATACCCGGATGAACACAAAAATATTCATAGCCGTTATCTCAGTTGCCTTCCTGGCATCCTGCAAAAAAGGCAGTGTGCTGGACCAGGTGCAAACCAACGATCTGAATGAGGCCTCTACTTTTTCTGACAGTGCCAGGACCATGCAATTCTTAACGCGTATTTATACCGACATAGGCTTTAGCGCTTCTCCACAGCGTTTGGGTGGCAGTATAGGCATCTACAGCATTGGCGATGAAGTAGAAAGCAACCTGCAAAGTGCATCTGCCTACAATGTCATCTTCCAGACAGGGGCCGTAAGTGCATTAAATATTCCTGTTGATGCCTGGGAAACATCCTATGCCAATATAAGGCGTGTAAATGTGCTGCTGCAGCATTTGCCGGCTACACCCTTATCTGCTGCCCTGCGCAGCAGGATGGCAGGTGAAGCGCGTTTTATGCGGGCATGGTTCTATTTTATCATGCTGAAGCATTATGGCGGTGTGCCCCTGGTTGGTGATGCCGTATACAGCCCTACCGATGTGATACCTTCTAAACGCGCCACCTTTGAAGAGTGTGTAAATTATATTGCCGGTGAGTGCGATGCAGCCGCTGGTTTGTTGCCACCGGCATATACGGGCTTAGACTATGGGCGCGTTACAAAAGGGGCATGCCTGGCATTGAAATCAAGGTTATTGCTTTACGCGGCCAGCCCTCTCTTTAACGGCCGATCCGAGATGGATGGTATACTGGGCTACCCTTCGGCCGATGCATCAAGATGGAACAAAGCCGCACAGGCGGCTTTAGACGTTATTAACCTGGGACAATATAGCTTAATGGAAATAACCTCACCTCCAGGCTATGGTTTCCAAAAAGTTTTCGTAACACGCAAAAATAATGAATACATCCTGGCCGCAATGGCCGGCAATAACCGTACGCTGGAATCGATGTGGGACCCGGCCACCCGGACAGGTAATGGCAGCTCCATGCCTTACCAGGAGCTGGTAGATGCTTTTGGCACAGTTAACGGCAAACCTATTACAACCGATATAAAATCTGCCGGTAACCCAACTGGTTATGATGCTGCCAATCCCTACATAAACCGCGACCCGCGGTTGGCTTACAGTATCTTGTTCAACGAAGGGCTCCGCCTGAATGTAAGCAGAACGGTAACGCCTGTTTATACTTATTCCACCGCAGCACAGGACGGATACCCTATTACAAAAACCGGGTATTATTTAAGGAAGATGCTGGATGAAAATACGATTGCCAGCACAACCTCCTCCCCTACCGAAAGGTGCCTGCCTTTGATAAGATACGCCGAGATACTGCTGAATCATGCCGAAGCGGCCAATGAATCGGGAGATATCAATACCGCTTACAAACAGGTAGAAGCCATACGTAAGCGAGCAGGCATTAACCCGGGTGTAAATGAAAACTACGGCCTTACCGAAGGCATGAGTAAAGAGCAGATGCGTGAAGTGATACAAAACGAAAGGCGTGTAGAGCTGGCCATTGAAGAGCACCGGTACTGGGATATAAGAAGATGGAAGATAGCCGAAAGCATATCTAACAAGCCTTTGCACGGAGTGAAAATAGTGAAGACGGGCGACACTTATACCTACGAAACAGTTACGATAAGAACACCGGTATTCACTGCTCCCAAATGGTACCTGTGGCCGATACCCCAGGGAGAGATCAATAAATCGGAAGAATTATTACAAAACCCCGGATGGTAGTCATTCATCAACAAATTGAGCGCTATGAATATTTTAATAAGAAAGCAGCAATATAAAAGGTTATGTTTAGCGGCAGCTGTAATGGCCGGCCTGGTATTTTTTGCCTGCAAAAAATCATCTGTTGAAAGGCCCTTAAATGTAGGCACTATAAGATTTGAATCGGCGGCTTATACAATTGAGAACAACAGCCCCGATTCGCTGAATGTGGTATTACCGCTTTCGCTGCCTATTGAAGAAGAGGCCACAGTAACCGTTGCCGTAGATAACAGCAGCACCATAGGAACAGGCGAATACGCTATTACGCCACCGGTTCCCACAAGCAGCCTTACATTCACGCTTCCCAAAGGGGCTACCGAGGCATCTCTTAAAGTAAACTCCTTAAACAATTTTGAAGGAGATAAACAGCTCGTACTTAAGATCACGGCTGCAACAGGCGGACTTTCAGTCGCTAAAACCAATGCTACTACTGTTATTACTATTAAGGGAGAACCTGTTGTGTTGCCTGAAATAAATGTTTCTACACGAACTTTATCATTTGGCAATGTGGCAGCAGGCTCCATTTCAGCACCGTTGTCGTATGATGTGTGGGGAACGAAATTATCAGAAGATGTGACCGTTACCGCAAGCGCTAATTTTGAAATCTCTTTAGACGGCAGCGTTTATGGTAAAACGCTTGAGCTATCGGGCTCTACATTAAATATCGCGCCTATGACCGTATTTGTCAGGTTCCTTGCCAATACCGGCTCCAATCAATCCATAAACGGGTTTATTACGCATACATCATCTGCTGTTCAGGATGTAACAATTGCTGCAAACGGGGTGGAATTCGGCAATGCGCTGCCTGGTGTACTGATCTTTAAAGATGATTTTGAGTATGGAGCGGCTGCCGGCAATTTGAAAAATTTGACCACTACATGGCCGGTATTCTCAGGAACAGTGAATCCTATTAAATATATCATACCGGGCTTATCCTATCCCGGCTACATTGGCTCTGGTAAAGGCGGCGCTGTTGTATCCGAAAACGGCAGTGGATCGCGCGAGGACAACAGCACAGCATTTACTCAGCAAAATTCCGGCACTCTATACGTAGCGCAAATGATCAGTATTGCCACTGCTGCGGGGGGCGACTTCTTTACCTCGCTGAGAGATGCAGGCGGGTCTTACTATAACCGCATATACGTAAAAGATAACGGGGGAAGCCCACAAATAGGTATCGGCAAATCAAGCGCTACGGTTGCTTACTCACCTGTCAACTATAATTATGGCACTACCTACCTGTTAATTCATAAATACGATTTCAATACCGGTGTGTCGTCAATGTATGTTCTATCAGGTGATATCCCGCTTATTGAACCTGCTGTTCCGGATGCTGTTACCAGCACTGGATCAGGCCCGGGAGCGGTTATAAATGTCTGCCTGCGGCAAAACACAACATTGCTCACGGCCACCTACGATGGCTTGCGCATTGCTACATCGTGGAAAGAAGCTGTAGGAAAGTAATAAAAAGTGAAATAATTTTTAGAAAATAATTTGATGCTCATGAAGTCCAGACTATTAACTTTATTAATATGCGCTATAGTTGCAGGCTGTATTAAAAATAGCCCGCAGCCTCCCGTTCCGGTAATGCCTGAACTACCAGCAGTTGTAACACCTTCGCTGGTAACAGTAGACTGCTCGCAGCAGCAGGGACCGGTTATGGAGATGCATCGTTACAATGGAAGCTCTACCACTTCTTCAATGCCAGGCGCCAATACCAGAACCTGGCTGCAGCAGCTGCAAACCAGGCTGGTAAGGGTATGGATACAGCTGGTGTATGTATACAACAATGGTAATACCAAATACAACTACACTTATGGCAGTAATAATATGACGGTAGAAGATGCGCTGAGCTTTTACTCTTCTTCATCAGACTCCCTGCTGATTGCGCTGAGCGGTCATAAGGCCTCGGGCAGCTACCAGATGCCAACCGGCGACGCCTACAAGAACCTGGTAAGGGAAACAATGTTGTATTATAAAAGAAAGTACCCCAAGATCAAATACGTGCACATTGGAAACGAAGTAGACCATGCAGGAGAAACAATGGCCACCTATTACCCGGTTTACCAGTACGCCTATAAAGGCTTAAATGAAGCCAATGCCATACTGAAAGCCGAATACCAGGCGCAGGGTAAAAACTACGATCCCATATTGATAGGTAATTCAACTATCACAGGCAACATCAGCAGCATGTTGTCTTATGCCGAAAGCTTTGTAAAAGCCTATACAAACGATCCCGACCCAGCCAAAAAATTCGATTTCTTTACGTTCAACAGCTACGGTGAAGCCAACCGCCCATTTGAGCTGCTAAGCGCACGCAGCAAAATAGACCATATGATGAACACAAATGGCTTACCGGCTATCCCGGTAATCGTTTCTGAATTCGGTATACAGGGCGGATCCTCCCTGCCCTCTGGCGCAACGCTTGAGCAAATGGTGGTATTGCAGGCAGCAGGGCAGCTAACCAAAGCCTTTTATATGTACGAAGGCGGTATTAACGCTGTATGCAACTGGTTAGTGAATCACGGCACATTAATTTACAAAAGCCAGCTGCTGGATGTAAATAATGCTTATGCATCGCCTTATGGCAACATGCTGGTACTTAGTAAAATGATGGCTGAGCGCAAGACCCGCGTAAAAGTAACTTCCAAAGGGTTAGACAATGTAGGATTGGGCATTAACGCCCTGGCAGCAGCCGACCCTGCAAAAGGAATTGCGGTTCTGGTATGGAATTATAACTGGACCAAGGCGGTAGCTGTCAAAGATATTATGGTAGGCGTTAACAATATACCATCGGCGTATTTCCCCGGCAGTAAAATACATTGCGATATCTATACAATTGACTCTAAAACCAATAATTATTATGCCGATAATAACCAAAAAATAATTTCAGTAACCAAGCAAATGGATATAGATTACAGCGCCAATGTACAGGTGCCTTTAACGGTGGAAGGAGCTTCTGTGTCTTTAATAGTGCTTACACCTCAATAAATTTCTAACCGATTTCTGCAGGCATCGCCGCAAATCTGCAAAACAAACACATACTGATGAAAAAGTGCGCTTTATTCCTGAATGGTTTTATATATGCAGCTGCCCTTTTCAGCAGCTTTACAGCAGCTGCTACCAGTTATTATGTAAATTCCCTGGTAGGTGATGACAACAATACAGGAACTTCTAAGGAATTGGCATGGAAAACTTTAAAAAACCTTGAACAAGGTATTTTCAAACCGGGTGACAGCATTTTGTTTGCCAAAGGATCGGCCTATACCGGAGGATTCACTTTTACCTGCTCGGGTGCGCACGGTAAGCCCATCGTATTTTCAAGCTATAGTGCCGGTGCAGATATAGTACTGACCAACGACCGGCGAAAGCTGCAGGATTTATTCACCAGGTACGGGGCCGGAAGAGCGCCCGCATTTTCTAACCCTGACTGGAATATATTAAATGGGAATATCTTCCGGATCGAAGGCAGTTATATTATTATTGACGGGTTGTATTTTCATGACAACACTAATCCGCCAGGTTCAGACCGCAATAATAAAAATGTACAGAAGATGGGGGCCGTGTTTCTCAGTCTGGGTACACATCACAACATCGTACGCAACTGCGAGTTTTACAATACGCCTGTGGCTGTAAAAATAAAAGGGAAATACAATCTTGTCAGTCATAATTACTTTCATGATACTTTTGAAAAGATGGCGCAATCATGGGGACCAATTGCCATTATGATCGTTTCGCCACACAATGAAATTGCCTATAACAGGATCACCAACTATGGATCTTATGGAGGCCCTTACGGATCGGATGGTGGCGTCATTGAGCTGGACGGGGTGGATGACGCTTTTGATGGAAGGAATGTCCACATTCACCATAACACTTCCATTAACAACCATGGCTTTTTAGAGCTGGCAGGGAGGAACGTAGACAGCATCACAGTGGCTTATAATTTAAGCGACGACAGGAACCAGTTTATCGGCGGCGGCTCTATGAAAAATGTTCTTGTATTAAATAATACCGTGATCAGGACCCGCGAGCCAAATGTAGATCGCTATGTGTTCTGGACCTTTAACCGCGATTCTACTTTTCTTACTGTACGCAATAACATTTTTGTTTTGGCAAAAGACATACAGGTTTTCGGCCCATATGTAAAAGCTGTTGGACACAAACGGACAAAAATAGGCGACCAGGTGCACGACCATAACCTGTATTATTCGCCGGGCAATCCCGATCCTGTTGGTATTGCACCTGGTAAAGGCGACATGGTAGCTGATCCGCTTTTTATAGACGCAGCAAATGGAAACTTCAGGTTACGTAAAAACAGCCCGGCTATTAATCGCGGGTATAAAACAAATTATACAACAGACCTGGATGGCCGTACCGTTGGTGAAAAAAGACTACCGGCCATCGGCGCTTTGGAGTATTGATACAGTTAAAAATTTTAAAAAATAAGGTAATCTAACAACAACATTGCGTCGTTTTTAAGATATAAGAAAATGATCAGTTATAAATGTTATACATAATAAAATCAGCACCAGGGCTGATTTTAGCAACTGAAAGAAATAAAAATGAGACTAAAAACAATCACCACATGTATATTACTATTCGTAGTGCTGCTCTGCCAGGTGCAACCTTTATATAGCCAGCAAAAGAATATTGCTTTACATAAACCGGTTACTGTTTCATCGGAACAACTGACATACCCAGCAAAAAATATAGTTGACGGGAAAATATCAAGAACATCCAAATGGGAAGCAGCGAATGGCAAAGCACCCCATACTATTGAGATCGATCTGCAAAAGTATTACCATATAGAAGAGATAAAAGTGCATTCGGGAATTCCGGACAGTGAAAAAAAGCCCGGTGAGATGAGCCAGGCTGCAGGCTTCTGGTCAATGAAAAATTTTAAGATACAGTATTGGGATGATGCCAACTGGAGTGATTTTCCTGAAAGTGAAATTCATGAAAACCGCCTTGTTTCTGTAGTATTTAAATATACTCCGGCTATTACTACTTTCAAAATAAGAATCGTTTGTGATGACGGAGAACCAATAAATATAATGGAAGTGGAGGTTCTTGGTGACGAGGCCAAAGACATGCCTGCTCCTCCGCTTGTAAGTTCGGCAAATAAAAAAAATTCAGGATATACAGGCACACAACATGCAAACATCACTGTTAAAAATAAATCGGCCGGTGTATCTATGAAATATGTGGGGTATAACCAGGGCTATTATTTCCCCGGCTCTAACGTTTCCGGCTGGATTGAATACTCCAATGTGAACAGCCTGCGCGTATGGGCAAGCTTAAATGCTTTTGTACCCGAAAATTCTGTACAGGTTGATGAAATATTAGATGCTGT
This sequence comes from Niabella aquatica, assembly GCF_054779315.1. Taxonomy (NCBI): domain Bacteria; kingdom Pseudomonadati; phylum Bacteroidota; class Chitinophagia; order Chitinophagales; family Chitinophagaceae; genus Niabella; species Niabella aquatica. The sequence goes on along the minus strand of NZ_BAAGYM010000007.1, from coordinate 24,218 downwards.
GGAGGAGTTCGACAAGAGAAAAACAGAGCTGAGGAAAAATCCAGAAAAAAATAAATATATTAAATGGGAGCATTTGCTTCCTTTATATGACCGTGCAGACTACTCATCCACTAACGGCATGGTATTTAATTACGCATTGGATGAGCTAAAAAAACTGGGAGCAGACGTAGTGCTGCAAATAGGCAGTACAGACTTTAAAAACAATTGGACGAACAAATGGAAACAATGGCAACGGTATTATGCACTGGTGTATCATGCTGCCAAAAGAGGAAACGTTTTTATGTTTGCTTTACAGAACGAGCCGAACCATCGTAATTCCGGCCCTATGAAACTGGAAGAATGGATCATGGCCATGCAATTGGTTTCTGATGCCATACATTGTGCAGTAGAAGATGTAAACAAAATCTATAATAAGCGGCTTATTCCAATGCTTGTAGGACCTGTAACAGCGGGGCAAAACACGGATTGGTGGACGGCTGTATCGAGAGCCATACGAACAGATTATCACGGGAAAAAGCTGGACAGGGATCTGCTGCAAATCTTCTCTACACATTCATATAATTCACCTGCCGTAGGTTACGAATCAAGAGTGAGCAACATCCGGAAAATCATACAGAACAATCATCCTGCCGGAAAGAGCCTGCCCATCGTTTACACAGAAATAGGCCGTTGGATGAATGCTTACCTGATCGATAAAGAAGAAACGATGGACACTCCTTCCCTATTCACCGAATGGGCCGGCATTTACTCCAACAATATGAAAAATGGAGCTTACGGCATGTGGGCTTTCAAGTTTGCCAATACCGTCAGCAGTACCTACCCCAGAGGTATTAAATCGGGCCACCATTTCACCTGGCAGGGAAAAAGGATCGTGGAAGATGCTTACAGGAACATTGCATTGAATAAACCTGTAGTAACAAGCATGTCCCATACAAAAGCGTCATTTATTACAGATGGTAATAAAACAGATCAGTCTGCCTGGGTAAGCGACAGCACAGGAAGGGAAAAATGGATTGAAATAGACCTCCAAAAAAAATACGACATCGGGAGCGCTGCGATATATACTGGTTCGGCATACGGTGTTTATACAGGGACCGACAGGATAAAGAATTTTAAGTTTCAGTATCTATCAGGCAATGAGTGGAAAGATATACCTGGACTACATATATCAAATAATAAATACACACAGGTATTTGAAGTTTTAAAAAATCCGGTCACCACTCAAAAAATAAAATTCGTCAGTACCGATGAGGGTCCTTTAAAAGTAAGAGAAATAAAGCTGTTTGATAAAAACGACGGACCATCCGGTGAGGCCGACTATAATGTTTCCGGCATACAAAGAACGGGGCAGGTAGTAAGGCTTTTTGCGAAAGGGTTCAAAAATGAAAGACCCTTGCTTGAAACAACTGCTTCAGTTGAAAATACTGACTTTGACAGTTATACGTCCTTTGATAAAGAAACAGGGAATTATTATATATGGCTGGTGCAAAGAGGTGCATTTACATACGAGTTAAACATTGATTTGAAAGAGCTCGGCATCAGCCCTGGCAACCCGGTAATTGCAGAAATAGTGAATGACAAAAATTATGGCGAGGCAAAACAAGTACTGGAAATGCCTGCATCGCAACAGATTGATTTTACGCTGCAGCCTCAAACAGTAGTTTTACTCACTATTCCCAAGAAAAACCTCGTAAAGAAGAAAATAACAGCAAGCTCCGCTTCGTTTGTGGCAGGTGGCAGCAATAAGCAAAAATCTTTCAGTAATGAAAAAAGGCTTAAAGTACAGTTGAACGCCTCACAGCCCGATAGCAATACTGTAGCTTATACTTATTTTGATTTTGATAAAAACAGCGCCCAAAAAGCAAATGCGATCCTGCTAAAAGTAAATGGATATACGAATAAAACAAGCACGCCTTACAGGCTGCATGTTTACGGTATTCCTTCTGTTAAATGGAGCGCCGAAAAACTAACATGGAGCAATGCTTTATTACTGGATGACAACAAAGCGCTGATAAAAGAGGTGGGCAGCAAGGCCTTTATAGCTGGCGAAATGGCATTTACAGATAAGGAGGAAGACCATTTCCTTGATATTACCCCGCTCGCAAAAAAATATGCCATAAAAGGATTGACTTTCGTATTGGTTCGCGAAACAAGGCAGCTCGGCGATGATGGGGACAAAGAGCACCATGCATCTATAAGCACATCGGACCACGAGAAGCCTGAACTGATTTACTGGATAAAAAAATAAATCCTTTTTAGAAACTATAATCTTCAATAAATCATTATTGGTTTTTTAACGCTTAATATCTATTTATTCTATGACCGATTTTAACTTAAACGGGAAAGTGATAGTAGTTACGGGAGGTACTGGTATTTTAGGAAAATCATTTGTAAAAGGTATTGCCCGTGCAGGTGGTATCACCTGTATTCTTGGCCGTAACGAGGCAACAGCAAAAGAACGCGCTCTCGACATTGTAAGCAACGGAGGTAAAGCTATTTCTTTAAAGGCAGACGTGACCAATGAGAAAGACCTTGCTATTGCAAAAAACGAAGTCCTTAAAAATTTTGGCAGAATAGACGGACTTGTAAATGCAGCAGGAGGTAACCTGCCACAGGCGATTGTTGAGCCGGGCTCTGATATTTTTAAACTCGACATGCATGGCCTCAGGGAGGTTATGGAATTGAACCTTTTCGGAACAATTTTACCCACACAGGTATTCGGGGAAGCAATCGCAGAGAATAGCAATGGCGGCTCTATTATCAATATCTCTTCAATGGCATCGCAGCGTGCCATTACAAGAGTATTAGGGTATAGTTTAGCTAAAAGCGCTATTGATTGCTATACAAAATGGTTTGCCATAGAATTGGGCAATCGTTATAAAGATAGTGTACGTGTGAATGCAATTGCGCCCGGCTTCTTTTTGACCGAACAAAACAAAGCGTTATTAACAAATGATAACGGAAGCTATACGGAAAGAGGGGATCTTGTTGTATCACACACTCCTTTCAAACGCCTTGGTGATGCAGATGAGCTGATCGGCGCTTTGATATGGCTGTTAAGTGATGCCTCTAAATTTGTAACCGGCACCGTTATTAATGTTGACGGGGGATTTTCAATTTTCAGCGGCGTATAGCATATAGTTAAAATCAAAAGCAAGGGAGGGATAAATACTTCAGTCCGGCCAAACAGGTTTCTTCTCCGGTTGATGAAATTTCTGCTGATCAGATGCTGAACAATTTCAAACGTTGTAACAATATATTACAAAGCATTTTGGTAAAACGGTATTTTTTCGGTTTTCAAAAACTATACCTTTATTATTAATTATTAGCGATTGATATATTGGAGTAAGCCTGCAAAAATCACTTTTAGCTATTCGAAAAAGAATAACGCGTATTAAATATCAGTAGGCTTTATTAAAAAAAATTATTACAAAAATTAAAATGATGATTAAAAGGAAGGTGTTAATCAGCAGCCTTTGTTTGTTAGGCGTATTGGGGCTGTTTGCACAAAAAACAGGACGTATTATTCCATTTACAGGAAGAGATTACCTGAGGGTGCTGGCAGACGCTTCATTTATAAAGCCCGGTTCGGTATATAAATTACACATAAAATCTTTAAAAGATAACAGAGTGTTATGGAGCGGCGCTGTGAATGCTGAAAAAGCCGTAAATGAAAAAATACCTAAAGTAAGCTTTACCGTAAATGATTTAAAGCCTGTTTTATGGGAGCCCGAAAACCCGTACCTCTATGAAGTTTGTTTACAGCGGTATGAAAAAAACACGTTAACAGAAGAAATAAAAGAGCGCGCGGGTTTTCGCAGTTTTGAGCGCAGGGAAGGCAATTTATATCTTAACGGGCACCCTGTCTTTTTAAGAGGAATTGCTATTAATCCACCCAACAGGGGTATTCCGGCTTCGCTGGAAAAAAGCCGGTCTTTTGCTTGGGATTATGTAACCTTCATGAAAAGTATCAACGTAAACATAATACGCATACCTGATGCCGAGGAATGGTATGATGTATGCGACGAACTGGGTATGATGGTTTTTGGCGGCAACTATGATGGTAAAGTAGCAAAAGGAGCAAAGGTTGAAAAAGCAGAGCAGGTGGGCGATGAGGGAGATGGTGGTTTTCCTGCTAATTATGACGATGGCGTGAGCTGGTATGAAAATGACAAATTAGGATTAATAGCTCATCACCCCGCTTTAATGGTATACGCCATGACAAACGAAACACCTTTTGCAGGAAAACGTGCTGTAGAATGGGAATCGTTCCTCTCATACGCATTTGAAAAGCTAAAGCGCTGGGATGAAACCAGGGTTTATATTGCCAATGCAGGATATGGTTACGGGAAGACCGGCGATATATGCGACCTGCACCGCTATTGGGGCTGGTATTATAGTTCCCCCTATACTTTTTTGCACATCAGGAACAATGCGGAAATAATACCTTTCCCGAAAAAAGGACAGCCTGTTACATTTACGGAATGCGTTGGAAATTATACCGGCCCCGACGGGCGCTATAATCTTACGCCGGGGCATAAAAACCCCAGCTCGCAGCTTGCCTGGACAGGACATGCCCCGCAGGATTTACAGGCGCAACTGGCTGATGAACATCAAAAATCAACATTAAGAAACGCTACTGAAGTCTTCAGGCAGTTTAGAAACATTAATCCTGACCTGAGTGGTGTATTTCCTTTTACCATTTTGTTTTATAACTGGAATGATATAACCCATTTCAGGGATATGAAGCCAAAGCCGGCTACTGATCAAATAAAAATATCCTATCAACCGGTATTATTAAGTTGGGAGTCGTGGACACCCCATGTTTATGCGGGAAGCAGCATAAACCCTATCGTTCATATCATCAACGATGATAACGGCTTCAATGATATAAAAAATGTAAAACTGGTTTATAAACTAACGGATAAAACAAAAAAAACGGTATTATGCGATAGTATTACCGTACCGGATATAGCCTATTACGGAACTTTTAAAAAGGAGCTCCCTATTGTATTACCGGAAAATGTGGTAACAGGATATTACGATCTTGAAGGTAGCGTCTTCTCAGGCAACAAAAAGGTTTCTGCTAATAGTATTCAGTATTTTATTGCAAATACAGATTATATAAAAGCGGTAACACCGGTAAAAGCGCCGGTTTTATTGTATGACCCTGCAGGCAATACAAAAAAAGCATTTGAAAAACTGGGCATTCATTACACCGGTATAACAGATCTTAAAAATATAAAAGGCAGCGCGGCCCTGGTAATCGGGGAACAGGGGGCCGATAGCCAGTTAGCCCGGGCAACACCAGGCATCCGCCAATTGATTAATAATGGAGCACGGGTGTTAATTTTAGGACAGGACAGCGTGCACAGAAATAACTTAAACAGTCTCCTCCAATATAAAATAACCAACCGGAACATCGACATTGATAATCCTGATTATCCAACATCTGCCCTTTCTCCCCGGAACGGTTATTATGTAAATCCGGAAAGACCCGAAAATCCAATATTCGCAGGCATTACACGAAAAGAGCTCAGGATTTGGAGCGATTACACAGGTTGGAATGCCACTAAAGCAGGAATGCCGGCTATTTATCCGGTTACAAATGGTTTTAATCTCGCAGACAATGAGGCAGTAAAGCAAACAGCTATTATTGCCAATTACAGCTCTGGTTTGCAGGCTATAGCTGTAGCAGAACAGTTTATGGGAGAAGGATGCGTATTGATAAGCGGGCTTGATATGATAAACCGTTCGGGGCTTGATCCTATAGCCGACCGTATACTGCTGAACATGGTGGCTTACCTCAGTAATGCAAACAAACACGAGCCATATCAATTCATTACAGCACCCATTATATGGGGCGACTATGAAACTGAAAGGGGAATCGTTACGGATTTATATAGTGGTTTTCTGGTTAACTCAACGCCAAGGTTACCCCAATCCTTGCACAACTCGATTGTGATCTCTAAAGAAGGCTACCAACTGGCCGGCGGTAATCGCGGAGGGTTCAACTCACGCCCGGGCATACAATATGTTGCCAATGGAAGACGTCCGTGGGGGCCTTTTACCCAAACATTTGGAGGACAACCTAAAATAAAGCCGGATGCTCCTTCGTATGGTACGGGGATGTTCTGGTGCAGGATACCGGAAGGCCAGAATATGTGTACTTCCGTAGTGTGGAACCCATCAGGTGAGCCTTTGGAAATAAAAATAAAAATAAACGGGCTCCCGGAGGTTACGCAAGTTATAAAGCCTAGCGAAACAAAATGGATTGATTGCCCGGTAGACAAGCCAGAGGTTTCAATAACTTATAAGGGAGACAGAAGACTGGTGGTATTACAAACATCTTTTAATAAAAAGTAAAATGATGAGAAATAATAAGATTCTAGTATTATTATTTATGCTGTTGCTGTTTTCGCCACCTGTGATACAGGCACAGCAAAAGGATAGTACGCTGGTCGGAAAATCAGAACGTGATTATTGTATAAAAATCCTGGTTAAAATTGCTGATCCTGTATTAAACGCATTAAGCAGGAATGAGCTAAAAAAAGCAATGCCGGTAGAAGCTGCAGTACCAACGGACAGAGTGTATTCTACGTATCTTGAGGCATTCGGCAGGCTGCTTGCCGGCATAGCTCCCTGGCTGGAGCTCGGGCCTGATAATACAGCAGAAGGAAAACTGCGTGAGAGATATATCAATCTTACATTAAAATGTATTGATAACGCCACCAACCCGCAATCTCCTGATTTTTTAAACTTTTCTGAAGGTCGTCAACCTTTAGTAGACGCAGCATTCTTTGCACAGGGAATATTACGGGCACCTACACAATTGTGGGAGAGGTTGAGCGAAGCAACAAAACAGCATGTAATAAAGGCGTTAAAATCTTCGCGTGGTATCACACCCTCTTATAGCAATTGGCTGATGTTTAGTGCAATGGTAGAAGCATTTTTGGAAAAATTTGATAAAAGTGGCGATAAGATGCGCCTGGATTATGCTATTAAACAGCACTCACTATGGTATAAAGGAGATGGCACATATGGAGATGGGCCCGACTTTCATTGGGATTACTATAATAGCTTCGTAATTCAACCCATGCTCTTGGAAGTATTACAGGTCATGAAGGATTCAGGTATCGACAGTAAAAAAGAATATGGGGTTATATTAACAAGGGCAAGACGATATGCAGCAGTGCAGGAAAGGCTTATCTCTCCGGAGGCTACCTATCCGGTCATCGGACGCTCTATTACTTACCGTTTTGGGGCATTTCAACTATTATCTAAGGTGGCGCTTATGCGGCAGTTACCTGCGGAAGTAAACCCCCAACAGGTGCGATACGCCTTATACTCGGTGATAAAACGACAAATTGAAGCACCCGGTACATTTGATGAAAAAGGATGGTTACGGATAGGTTTTTTCGGGCATCAGCCAAATCTTGGAGAAAGGTATATTTCAACCGGCAGCCTGTATTTATGCACGCAGGCCTTTTTAATACTGGGTTTGCCGGCTAATGATGTTTTTTGGACAGCTCCTGATAAAGACTGGACAAACAAGCGGATATGGAAAGGAGATTATATTGAAATAGATCACGCTATAACAGACAACTCATAACTATTACTATAAACAATTATTATATGAAGCATGTACATTTAATGGCAGTATTTTTTCTAGTCACGACCTGGACAACCGGAAATGCCCAGCGGACAACGCTTACACCAAAAGCGGATATGCTCAAGCTTATCAACCAAAACCTTGCAGATGCCGCAGCGCAATATAAATTGTTGATGAAGCATGTGCCGGATGACAGCTTACCTGAAACATTTGATAAAGGAGGTAACTGGCGCAGTATACCTGCAAAAAACTGGGTAAGCGGATTTTACCCTGCTACTTTATTTTACCTGTACGCCGTTAATAAAGATGAGGATCTTTATAAAGAAGGCATCAAAAAGCTAAAAGTTTTAGAGCCCATACAATTTTTAGATTCGCATGATATTGGTTTTATGATGTACTGCAGCTATGGAAATGCCAATCGTATTCATCCCGAAGCTGCATATAATCCTATATTATTAACCAGTGCAGCAACGCTGATAAAACGTTTTAATCCTAAAGTTGGCTGTACCATGTCCTGGGCGTCAAAGCCGGGAGAGTTCCGTGTTATTATAGACAATATGATGAACCTGGAGCTACTGATGTATGCAACAAAAATAAGCGGGGACTCCACCTATGCAAAAGTGGCTATTGCACATGCCAATACCACGATGAAAAATCATTTCAGAAAAAATTACAGTTCTTATCACCTGGTAAATTATAACCCGGTAACAGGCAACGTTATCCTTAAACAAACAGTGCAGGGGTATTCAGATCAATCTTCCTGGGCACGCGGACAGGGTTGGGGCTTATACGGCTTTACTATGATGTACAGGGAGACTAAAAATCCTGCATATCTTAAGCAGGCTATGAACATTGCCAGTTATATTTTAACCCATCCAGATCTTCCTGCAGATAAAGTACCGTATTGGGACTTTAATTCTCCGGGAATACCTAATGCGTTAAGGGACGCCTCGGCTGGTGCTATATATGCGTCAGCGCTTGTAGAGCTGGCTGGTTATGTGGATGCTGTAAATGCACGCAGGTATCTGAATGTTGCAGAAACAATTATAAAAACACTTTCTTCTCCTGCATTTAAAGCGCCTTATGGTGATAATGGCGGGTTTATCTTGAAGCATAGTGTGGCGCATTTGCCTAAAGGGGCTATGATAGATGTGCCACTTACTTATGCAGATTATTATTATGTTGAAGCTATGCTGAGGTATAAGAATCTTGGTAAGAAAGGTACTGTTGTAGCCGGTTTTTAATTGGTATTGTTTTATAAGAATAACGATTGACTATGCTGAAGTTTACTGATAAAATTCGTTTGGGGTTATGCTTTTGTTTTTGTTTACAGATAGCTGGTACAGCCTGTGCCCAGGAACTGCCAATAAGAACCATTAATATAGACATTACAAAATCCTCAGGCAATAAAAACATGGTTTTTGCAGAATGTATAGGGGCCGGCCGTGCAAATGAAGGCTTGCGGGCCGACTGGCAGCAGCAGCTTGCTTTAGTACAAAAGGAAATCGGCTTTAAATATATTCGCTTTCATGGTTTGCTTCATGATGATATGGACGTGTATAAAGAGGATAAAAAAACCGGTGAAGCAATATACAACTGGCAATATGTTGATAAGCTTTTTGATTTTTTATTAAGCATTAAAATGAGGCCTTTTGTTGAGTTTGGATTTATGCCCAAAGACCTGGCATCTGGTAGTAAAACAATTTTTTGGTGGAAAGGGAATGTAACGAAACCAAAATCTTATGATAAATGGAATGCGCTCATAAAAAATATTGTAAAACACTGGCAGCAACGGTACGGTCACGAAGAAATAAAGAACTGGTATTTTGAAGTTTGGAATGAACCGGATTTAAAAGGCTTCTTTGACGGTACCCAGGAAGATTATTTTGAGCTATATGCAAATACAGCAAGGTCTGTAAAAAGTGTTTCCAAGGAATACCGGGTGGGCGGTCCGGCCACCTCTGCCACCAAATGGATAGCAGACTTCCTGAACTATTGCGCATCTGACATGTTGCCGTTAGATTTTATATCTACCCATGATTATGGCACTACTTCTGTGCTGGACGAGTTCGGCACCAAAAAGCAGCAGTTAAAACCGGCACAGGATACTATTACCAATAACGTCAAGGCTGTTCGAAAAATCATCAACGCCTCTGCCTACCCCAATGCAGAACTGCATTTTACGGAATGGAACTCATCTCCTTCTTCACGGGACCCTATACATGATACTTACCAAAATGCCGCCTATATACTGCATGTATTAAAAAATGCCTCTTTATATAGCAACTCGTTATCATACTGGACATTCACAGACATTTTCGAAGAAGCCGGCCCCGGTCCCACCCCTTTTCATGGTGGTTTTGGTTTAATGAACTTACAGGGAATTAAAAAGCCTTCTTACTATGCCTATAAATTTTTGGCTTCTTTAGGCAATACGGTTTTAGAAAACACCGATGCTGACTCGTATGCCTGTACAAACAAAGATGGAGTACAGCTATTGATCTGGAATTATACGCATCCGCACAAGGGATATACTTACAACCAGGATTATTTTAATAAAATACAGCCATCCCATCCAAAAGAAAAGATCGCTGTGCGTATAAAAAATATAACACCCGGGAAATATACCCTGCAGGTAATTAAAGTAGGGTATAAATATAACGATCCTTATACTGCTTACTTAGAAATGGGCAAGCCACACATTCTCACAATCAATGACGTCCGCGCCCTTGAAAAAGAATCCGCAGGAACACCTGCAATAAACAAAATGATAACTGTAACAAAAACCGGTTATGAGCAAAGCTTAACGCTTAGCGAAAATGACATAGCTTATATAAGGCTTATTAAGTCGGAATAATATACAAACCTTATCTAAAACACATAGTGTAATATTCTTTATTTTACAAAAGGTCAGCAAACTTTTAATTGACAGGCCTGCTACAGAATAATTACCCTCTAAACGTCCTGTCACCGGCAGAACTTTAAAACGTTCATTGCCTGCAATATGAATTTATGAACAATTCCTTTATTCTTTAAAAGTATATAAACGCATGTAATCAGCCAATCTTATACAGATTACTCATATACTGGCAGATATTTCAAACGTTGTAAATAAAATTAGCCATATAGAAACAATTACAGCAATTATTTAAGCTGTATCTTAGAAAGCAACATTCTTTTTCATTAACGATATTTCAACTGAACTTTTTTAAAAACGATTGTAATGGTAAAACCGCATTCTGACAAAAGCAGGAGAATTTTTATCAAAAATTCGCTAAGCCTATCTGCCGGTGCGCTTGTATTCGGTGGCGCGCCCACTATTGTACCCTCATCTGTATTTGGTAAAAATGCGCCAAGCAATAAGATCAATATCGGGCAAATAGGCTGCGGACGTATTGCACGCACACATGATCTGCCTGAAACTTTTAAAAATGATGTAGCCCGACTGGTAGCCATTGCAGATGTAGACAGCTACCGGAGGGACAGCGGCAAGAAGCTCATAGAGGGCTGGTATGCAAAAAAAACAGGCCGGCCAAATTATATGGATGTAAAACTGTATAATGATTATCACGACCTGCTGGCGAGTAAAGATATTGATGCCGTGATTATCAGCACACCCGATCACTGGCATGCGCAGCCCGCTATGGAAGCAGCTTTAGCCGGTAAGCATATTTATTTGCAAAAGCCTACATCGCTTACTATCGAGGAAGGCCGTTCCATGAGCGATGCAGTGCGTAAATCGGGCGTTGTATTTCAACTGGGCAGCCAGCAGCGTTCTGTATCGCCCTGGCCGCAGTTTAAAAAAGCCTGTGAGCTGGTACGCAGTGGCCGCATAGGAAAACTGAAAGAAGTGCATGTGGGTCTGCCTGCCGATCCACCCGGTGGCAATACGGCTGAAATGCCCATTCCTGCGGGGCTGGATTATGATATGTGGCTGGGATCTACACCCTATATCTATTATACGCAGGACAGGGTTCATCACCCTACCGATATTGAATCAAGACCCGGCTGGTTAAGACTTGAGCAGTTTGGCGCCGGCATGATCACCGGCTGGGGTGTGCATCATATCGATATCGCGCATTGGGGCATGAATACGGAGCTGACTGGTCCCATCGAAGTAACAGGATCTGCCGACTTTCCTAAAGCCGGCTTATGGAATGTGCATGGCGATTACGAGGTAACCGCCAAATATGCCAATGGCGTTACCATGTTTATCAACAGTAAAAACCCCAATGGCGTTAAATTTGTAGGAACCGATGGATGGATCTTCGTATCGCGGGGCAACGTGGGCGTTACGGCTACCGACCCTACCACGGGCAAGGAGAAAGAAAGCAAGGCTTTCAATGCCAGCAATCCTGCTATATTAAAATCGGTGATCAAACCGAATGAAGTGCATTTATATGAAAGTCCTGAACAGCATCAAAACTGGCTGGATTGTATCCAAAGTAAAAAGCCCACTATCAGCCCGGCAGAAATAGCACATCGCTCCTGCAGCGCCTGCCTGGTGGCTTTTGCCGCCATGAAGATGGGTACAAAACTGTATTGGGACCCCGTTAAAGAAGTTTTTAAAAACAACGTGGAAGCCAATAAGCTGTTAAGCAGGCCGCAACGTCATCCTTATGGTACTAATTTTGTTCAGCAGAAATTCAAAAAATAATATATAGCTTTCAAACCTGTAGGTTTTTCCTCCACGGCGAAAAAACTTACCCGTCTTGCTAAATTCAAAAATATGATCAAAAAGATATTTTCTTTAGCTGCTCTTTGCTCAATCATAGCCTGTACAAGCAATAAAGACAAGAGCCCTACTGCCCCAGGTATGACTATTGTAACGCTCGATCCCGGCCACTTTCATGCGGCACTGGTACAAAAAAGCATGTATCCCAATGTAGACAGCAATGTGTATGTATACGCACCCGAAGGGCCTGACCTGCAATTGCACCTGGACAGGATCAATGCTTATAACTCGCGGGAAGAGAATCCCACCAGCTGGAATGAGCATGTATATACAGGCGCCGATTTTTTCCAGAAAATGATCGATGAGAAAAAGGGCAACATTGTGGTAATGGCCGGCAACAACCAGAAGAAAACAGAGTACATTTTCAACACGATTGATGCAGGCATGAATGTATTGGCCGACAAGCCGATGGCTATCAATACTGAAGGTTTTGAATTATTAAAAAAAGCTTTCGCTAAAGCCGGTGAAAGAAAAGTATTGCTCTATGATATCATGACAGAGCGCTTCGAGATCAATACAATTTTACAACGCGAATTCTCACAAATAAAAAATGTATTTGGCGAGCTGGAAAAGGGCACGCCAGATAACCCTGCCGTTACCAAAGAAAGCGTGCATTACTTTTACAAATTCGTTTCAGGCAAGGTGCTGCAACGGCCGCCGTGGTTTATGGATGTAACACAGGAAGGTGAAGGCATTGTAGACGTGACCACGCATTTGGTAGATCTGATTCAATGGGAATGTTTTCCGGGGCAAGCGATGGATTATACCAAAGACGTGGAGATGGTTTCGGCCAAACGCTGGCCCACAGCAATGACGTTAAGCCAGTTCAGCGCCATCACAAAGCAAAACAGCTTTCCTGATTATCTGGAAAAAGATCTTAGCAACGATACCACTTTAAATGTGTTCAGCAATGGAGAGATCAGTTATAAACTTCGCGGCGTGCATGCTAAAGTTTCTGTAACCTGGGGTTATAAAGCACCGGAAGGAACAGGCGATACACATTACTCTATTATGCGGGGCACACGCGCCAATCTTGTTATCAGGCAGGGCAATGAAGAAAATTTCAAACCCGTTCTATACATCGAGCCGGTTAAAAAAGACGATGCTTCTTTTGAAAAAGACCTCACAAATGCCCTGGCTGCCATACAGTCCAAATATCCCGGTGTGGAAATTAAAAAGTCTCGTACCGGCTGGCAGGCGGCAGTACCTGAAAAATACAATACCGGCCACGAAGCACACTTCGCGCAGGTAGCGGAAAGCTATCTCAAATACCTGGGCGAAGGAAAGCTGCCCGACTGGGAAGTGCCTAATATGATCACTAAATATTACATCACTACGTCTGCATTAGACCTGGCTAAAAAGTCTACATCCAACAAATAATGAAGCAATATAGTTATACCTCCAGTGCTGCACTGTTCTTTACCCCGCTGTACGAGGCGTCCTCGCCTCGTACCTTTTATGCTATCGCCTCCCGGCGATTACTCCTCGCCTCGTACCACATATGCTATCACCTCCCGGCGATAACTAAAAAAAGGCAGTACTCCATACTATGCAAGCCCGCAGGCATACTGCTTCTCCTCCTCTTCACATTCACTTCGCAGGCACAGCGCATTGCCACCCTGCAGGTAACCACTTCCGGTAAAGAAAAGCTCAACATTCCCATGCAGGTAAACCTTGATGCGGTTACACATATAGCCGATAGCAGCTTACAACTGGTAGAAATAAAAAACGGTAAAAAAGAAAACATATCTTTCCAGGTAGAAGCAGCAGGCAACAATCGGATATTACATTGGATGGTTACGCCCGCCACAAAGTCTGGAAGAACTTTTGAGCTGGTAAAGGCAAAACCACAGCAGGCAGCAGCAGAAACCTTGCAAGTGAAGGAGCAGGACGGAGCCCTGATTATTTCAAGCGGAGCAAAAAACCTGCTGCAATACAATTTCAAAACTGTATACCCACCAAAGGGGGTGGATACTGCCTATAAAAGAAGCGGCTTTATACACCCGCTGAATACGCCATCCGGCCATGCCCTCACACGTATCAACGCCCGCGACCACTATCACCACTGGGGTATGTGGAATCCCTGGACACATGTGCTTTTTGAAAACGATACCCTTGATTTCTGGAACCTGAAAGACCGCAAAGGTACCGTTCGGTTTACCGGTTTCAACGCTATTGAAAAAGGCAACGTTTATGCAGGGTTCAGCGCTTTGCATGAGCATATGGCTTTTAAAAAGAACGGATCTGAAAAAACAGCTATTAATGAAGTGCAGACGATCCGGATCTACAGGCAGCAGCCCAATGATCCATATTACTTATTAGACATTACTTCTCAGCTAAGCTGCGCCGGCTCCAGCCCTGTGCTGCTGCTTGAATACCGCTATGGCGGGTTGGGTATAAGAGCTACAGAGCTGTGGAATAAAGACAACAGCGTTACGCTCACTTCCGAAGGTAAGAACCGTAAGGAGGCAGATGGCAGCACGGCGCGCTGGTGTCTGGCACAAGGTAGCCTGGATAAGGATTATGGCGGGTTGGAAATGATGAGCTATCCTTCTAATTACAATCACCCCGAGCCATTGAGGGTATGGCCTGAAAACTCGAACGGCCGCGGCGATGTGTTCCTTAATTTTTCGCCCACCAAAAATAAAGACTGGTTGCTGGAGCCCGGCAAAACCTATCTCTTAAAATACCGGATACTGGTTTTTGACAACCAGCTTTCCAAACAGCAGGCAGAAGAAGCCTGGCAATCTTTTGCACATCCGCCTGCTTTAAAAATTCTAAAATAGAATCGTTCGTCATAATAAACAGAACAAATAATATCTGATAATGAAACAAATAGTAACCTCAATATTGGCTTTTACCTTGATGCTCGCTTTTCAGAGCACTGGTTTATATGCGCAGTCAAAAGTGAACTGGAAAACCGTGCGGGTGCTGGTGTATAAGAAAAATGGCAAAGGCTATGTGCACGATAACATTCCTTTTGCAGCACAGGCTATCATTAATTTTGGTAAACAATATGGTTTCAGGGTAGATACTTCATCTAATCCTTCTGTGATGACGGAAGATAACCTGAAACAATATCGTATGATCATTTTCACAAGTACGAATAATGATATTTTTGACACCGATGCACAGCGGCTTGCTTTCAGAAGATATATTGAAGCAGGTGGCGGTTTTGTAGGCATCCATTCTGTTACAGGCACCGAACGCAAGTGGGAATGGTTTAAAATGATGCTGGGAGGCACTTTTTCCTGGCATGCCAAATTCCAGACATTCACAGTAAGGGTCATAGATACAAAGCACCCTTCGATGAAAGGAACACCCGCAGTATGGCAAAAAGCAGATGAATGTTATTTTGCAAAAGAACTATATCCCGGCCCAAGGGCATTAATGGTAAATGATTTTTCAACTATTGATACCAGCGACGCTAAACAGAAAGAAACATTAGCCAAAAATGCAGGCCTGTATGCCAAGTATTTTCCCAGTGCATGGGTACATGATTTTGACGGAGGTACCACTTGGTGCACCACTTTAGGGCATGATAAAAAAGATTACTCAGATCCTGTTTACCTGAAGCATATATGGGGCGGTATTGAATATGTAGCAGGTACTGTTAAGAATATCAATTTCTCAAAAGCGTATGCAACAACTTTTGATGAGCCGGTTCGGTATTGAGATTGTCTATAGACGATAGACCATTGACTATGAACAACGAACCATAACTCCAAATAAGTTATCTTTATAGAACATTATGACAGAGGAGAATAATAAAGTAGAAGAGCCCGCCGTAGCTTACGGAGCCATTACCTGCTTAGATCAGCTTAATTTAGCCGAGCGGTACACTTATGCCGATTATTTCCGGTGGAAGCTCCAGGAAAGAGTGGAGCTTTTAAGAGGCTGGATCCATAAAATGAGCCCGGCGCCAAGCTCAAAGCACCAGTTGGTATCTTTAAAGCTCACCCTTAAATTTGGAAATTATTTTGAAAGAAAGCCCTGCAAAGTTTTTACAGCTCCTTTTGATGTGCGCCTGCCCGGTCCAAAAAAGCAAAAGGGCGATGAACTGATTTTTACAGTAATGCAACCGGACATTTGTGTGATTCGTGATGCCGCAAAAATAGATGACCGCGGCTGCATTGGCGCGCCCGACCTGGTGATAGAAATTCTTTCGCCGGGCAATACCCAAAAAGAAATGGGTATAAAATTCGACCTCTATGAAGAAAGCGGCGTAAAAGAATACTGGCTTGCAGAGCCGCAGGACAGGGCCATTCTTGTTTATATACTAAAAAACGGTAAATACACCGGTCTTAAGCCTTTTACAGAAGAAGATGAAATTAACTCCACACTGTTCCCGGCTTTGAAGTTTAAAGTGAGAGAAGTGTTTGAATGAGGGGCAAATAACTCCGGGTTCATACCATATACACAAAACCTACTGTTAGGCCAGGTATGAAAAATAATGAATGACCCATGATGAGATGTATGGTTGATGACGGGGCAGGCTAATTGTCAACAATAATTTTTGTATCCCCTGAAACCAAATAAATATGACAGCAATTATGGGCTATATTAAACATTCTGCTTACAATGAGCCGTTTGTTCTTATAACCTTTAAACTCAAAATCCTCACCGCACCTGGAGGTTTCATTTATGTAAGAATCAGAGAATAATACATATCTGCCGGGCTTAGGTATTATTGCCTGCTGACTAATTTCGATAGCTTTATTATCGCTTTTTCTTACTACTGCAAAACTGTCCAGTTCTACATCATTTCCCAAGCGATCTGATACTTCAACACCAATACTGAGAAACACATAAGTGCACATTAAATTCTTTTCACAAGGTAATTCGCATTCAGTTCTTACTGCGCTTCTTTTGGAGCAGGAAAAAGAAAGTGCAACCGTTAAAATACTAAACAGATAAAGTTTCATTACTATAAATTATAATTTTTAAAATATTGGTCAAGCGTATTTTGTCATTGTTTTTTTTATGTCAGCCCGGGCAATCATAAAACCGTTGCTTTTAAGCCTACGTGTCCGGCTGGCAGATCTTCTGAAGTTGAGGAGATTTCTCTAGCGCCTGGTTAGGATCGAAATGACGAAAATTAATTTATTCATTTACAATAATCTACAATCTTTTCATCAACAGGCATAAATAACCGCAGGCCAGGTCCTCTTAATTATCAATAATGATCTTTGTATCACCAGAAACCAGGTAAATATGGCAGCAGTTATGAGCAATCTCATAATCGCGGTCAGCTATAAGCTGCTGGTTTTTATATCCTTTAAATTCAAACGCTACTGCACATTGGGTCGTTTTATCCATCTCCGAATCGGAGAACAGCAGGTAACTTACCCTCCCGAACAATACATTATAGACTTTCTTATCATCAATAACTAGCTGGTTGTTTTGCTTATTTACAACAACGAAGCTATCCAGAACAATATCTGCCCCTGACGGATTCAAGACCTCGACAAGAATACTTCTAAATTCTTCTGTGCAGGCTCTTTGTGGTTGGCAAGGTTGCTCACAGTCATCTTTTACACCCTTGCCTTTTTCGCAGGAAAGAACAATAACTGACATCAGGGCAACTGCTACATATAGTGTTCTCATGTTTTCACTCTTAATAATAGTCTTTTCAGACGTATAAAAAGGAGTGAATGCAACCGTTACACAAAAAATAACCAGCCTTTGGAAGACCGGTTATCACGAATATCTATCGATCAGTTATCTTAACTTTTTGCGGCAAACTCCTTTCTGATAATATTCAGCGCACCACCGGCATAGAACCATCCGATTTGTTGCTCATTGTAAGTGTGGTTTACTTTTATTTCCTCCACAGAGCCGTCTGCATGATGCAATATAACAGTAAGCGGCATACCGGGAGCAAAATCCTGTAACCCTATAATATCAATAGTATCATCCTCCCGGATTTTTTCATAATCCTCCTTATTGGTAAATGTGAGCGCCAGCATGCCCTGTTTTTTCAGGTTGGTTTCGTGAATACGGGCAAAGGATTTTACCAATACCGCCCGTACGCCTAAATGCCTTGGCTCCATAGCAGCATGTTCGCGGCTGCTGCCCTCTCCATAGTTTTCATCACCTACCACAATGCTTCCAATACCTGCGGCTTTATAGGCACGCTGCGTGGCCGGTACAGGACCGTATTCACCGGTCAGCTGGTTCTTGATATTGTCTGTTTTATCATTGAAAAAGTTTACCGCGCCAATGAGCATATTATTGGAGATATTGTCCAGGTGCCCGCGGAATTTCAGCCAGGGGCCTGCCATTGAAATATGATCAGTGGTACACTTACCTTTTGCTTTGATCAGCAACTTCAGCCCTTTCAGATCTTCGCCCTCCCATGCAGCAAAAGGCTCTAATAACTGCAGGCGTTTGCTATTAGGATCTACAATAACCTGTACTCCACTACCATCTTCGGCAGGAGCCTGGTAACCCGGATCATCAACAGCAAATCCCCTTAACGGCAATTCATCGCCGGAGGGAGGATCTAGTTTTACCGTCTCCCCTTTTTCGTTAACTAATGTGTCGGTAAGCGGGTTGAAAGTCAGATCTCCGGCAATAGCCAATGCTGTTACCAGTTCCGGCGACGCTACGAATGCATAGGTGTTAGGATTGCCATCCGCACGCTTGGCGAAGTTCCTGTTAAAGGAGTGAACGATGGTATTCTTTTCTTTCTTTTCCGCTCCTACCCTGTTCCACATACCTATACAGGGGCCGCAGGCATTTGCAAACACTGTAGCGCCGATCTTGTCAAACGTATCCAGGAACCCATCCCGCTGGATGGTATAACGTACCTGTTCAGAACCCGGGGTAATAGTAAATTCCGCTTTGGTCTTTAAGCCTTTTTCGCTTACCTGCTTAGCCAGAGAAACGGCACGGCTGATATCTTCATAAGAAGAGTTGGTACAGCTGCCGATTAATCCTACTTCCACTTTCGTAGGCCACTCATTAGCAGCAGCGGCTTCTTTCATTTTAGAGATGGGGGTAGCCAGGTCGGGGGTAAAAGGCCCGTTCAGGTGCGGCTCCAGTTCATCTAGATTTATTTCTATTAACTGGTCGAAATATTTTTCAGGTTCTGCGTATACTTCAGGATCGGCTGTAAGGTGCTGGGCAATTTCGTCAGCCAGCGCAGCTACTTCCTCGCGGCCCGTAGCTTTCAGGTAGCGGCTCATACTTTCATCATAACCAAATGTTGAAGTAGTAGCCCCTACTTCGGCACCCATATTACAGATAGTGCCTTTACCGGTACAGCTCAGCGATTTTGCACCTTCTCCAAAATATTCAATAATACATCCTGTACCTCCTTTTACTGTAAGAATGCCTGCTACTTTTAAAATAATATCTTTTGGCGCAGCCCATCCATTTAACTTACCGGTAAGCTTAACACCGATGAGCTTAGGCATTTTAAGCTCCCATGGCAGACCTGCCATTACGTCACAGGCATCCGCACCTCCCACGCCAATAGCCACCATGCCCAAACCACCTGCATTTACCGTGTGACTGTCTGTACCGATCATCATCCCGCCAGGAAAAGCATAATTCTCCAATACCACCTGGTGTATAATACCCGCCCCCGGTTTCCAGAATCCGATCCCATATTTATTTGATACCGAGGCAAGAAAATCATATACTTCCTTGCTTTCGGCGTTGGCATGTTTCAGATCTTCCTCCGCACCCGTTTCAGCCATGATCAGGTGATCACAATGTACGGTAGAAGGTACCGCTACTTTATCACGGCCCGCCTGCATAAATTGTAACAATGCCATTTGTGCCGTGGCATCCTGCATAGCTACGCGATCTGGTGCAAAATCCACATAATCAACCCCGCGTTCATAAGCCCTGACAGCAGGATTGGTAAGGTGCGTATATAATATTTTTTCGGTAAAAGTTAAAGGACGGCCAATTAATTGACGCGCATCATTTACTTTTTGTTCAAATCCGGAATAGGTTTTCTTAATCAGATCAAGATCAAATGCCATAGCTTCCAATTTTTTTGTAGTAAAAAATTAACATCGAGAGAGACCACAAAGTTAAGGATTGTATCGTGGTATTGAATATTTTCAGTTTGTATAACTTATACTCTTTGAAATCAGCAAAGCCGATAAAGCATAGAGGTGTAAAACGAGGACGCCTCACACAGCCATAATACCATATAAGGCTACCTGGTGGTTATTTGCCGAAGGTTGACAGTCAGGAACACAGTGTTCGGGGCTCATCGCATAGCATTTCGACTAAAAAACAACCCCCATCCTGCAGCATACAGGATGGGGGTTAAATATTTATTTATTAATACTGGTCAGAACTACATACTCAGTGATTTCAGGGGAGGGGCAAATTGGGTCAGATCAATACCAACTACTGCTGCTTTATACTCCTCCATATTAGGTATTCGCCCAAGGATGGCCGACAATACCACTACCGGTGTGGAAGCGAGCAAAGACTCCCCTTTTTTACGATCGGAGTCTTCAACAACTCTTCCCTGGAAGAGACGGGTCGAAGTAGCCATCACAGTATCCCCTTTAGCGGCTTTTTCCTGGTTACCCATGCACAGGTTACAACCCGGACGCTCCAAATACATCATATTCTCATATTCTGTACGGGCGGTACTTTTAGGCAAAAGGTCGCTAAATTCAAAGCCAGAATACTTCTGCAGCAAATCCCAGTCACCTTCTTCTTTGAGCTCATCAATGATATTATAAGTGGGTGCAGCCACTACAAGGGGTGCATGAAACTCAACTTTTCCTTGTTGCTGTTCCAGGTTCTTAAGCATTTGGGAAACAATTTTCAGATCGCCCTTGTGAACCATACAGGAACCTACAAAACCAAGGTCCACTTTTTTCTCTCCGGCATAGTAAGACAGTTCCCTAATAGTATCGTGTGTGTATCGTTTAGAAATATCTTTATTGTTAACATCAGGATCTGCAATCATTGGTTCCTCAATTAAATCAAGATTAATCACCACTTCAGCGTAATACTTCGCATGCTCGTCAGGAGTCAATGCCGGCTTTTCGCCCGATTTAATTTCTGCGATTCTCTTATCAGCTTTATTAATCAATCCCTGAAGCACCTGCCTGTGATTATCCATACCCTTGTCGATCATGATCTGGATCCGGCCTTTCGCAATTTCTAATGATTCAATCAGGGTGTCATCCTGGGAAATACAGATGGATGCTTTTGCTTTCATTTCTGCTGTCCAGTCTGTAAATGTAAATGCCTGATCAGCCGGAAGCGTTCCAATGTGAACCTCAATAACCCTGCCCTGGAATACGTTCTCTCCACCAAACTGCTGAAGCATTTGTAACTGTGTAGCATGAACCACATCCCGGAAGTCCATGTGATCTTTCATTTCCCCTTTGAAGGTTACCTTCACTGATTCAGGAATGGGCATGGATGCTTCACCGGTAGCCAGCGCAAGTGCAACAGTGCCTGAATCAGCTCCAAAAGCAACCCCTTTAGACATCCTTGTATGAGAATCGCCGCCAATAATGATCGCCCATTCATCCACCGTGATATCGTTAAGAACCTTGTGAATCACATCCGTCATAGAATGATATTCACCTTTCGGATCACGGGCGGTTATAAGTCCAAAATCGTTCATGAACTTCATAAGCCTTGGAATATTTGCCTGGGCTTTCTTATCCCATACAGAAGCCGTATGGCAGCCTGATTGGTAGGCGCCGTCAACAATTGGAGAAATGACTGTGGCGGCCATAGACTCCAGTTCCTGGGCAGTCATGAGGCCGGTGGTGTCCTGCGAGCCTACGATGTTTACCTCCACGCGAACATCTGAACCCGCGTGTAATACTTTACCCGGAGTAATACCAACAGCATTTTTATTAAAGATCTTTTCTACGGCTGTAAGGCCCTGCCCTTCATGAGAAATTTCTTTTGATAGAGCAAATACGGGAGATGGCTCCACTCCCAGGATCTTGGCTGCAACTGTCTGGATCTTTTTACCGAATACAATGGCATAAGACCCGCCAGCCCTGATGAATTCCATTTTCTGGGGCGTGAGCGACTTAGAAATGTCGATCAGCTCCTGATCTCCTTTATAAAGCTGCTTCTTCTTTGTATTAATTGTGAGAATTGTGCCAGTGGCCACAGAATACACTTCTTCAAGAACCGGTTCTCCATGCTCATTGAGCACTACATTTCCGGCAGCATCAAGTTTTTTCGCCCAGTTTTTAAGGTCTATTCCAATACCGCCTGTAACATCAACAGTGGTGAGGAAAATGGGGGAAATACCGTTTGTACCTCCCACTATTGGAGCTATATTAACGAACGGGACATAAGGGCTTGCCTGTTTACCCGTCCATAAAGCCACGTTGTTTACGCCTGACATTCTTGATGAGCCTACACCCATGGTTCCCTTTTCGGCAATCAACATCACGCTTTTATCGGGATGCTGTGCCTGCAATGCCCTGATTTCTTCCTGAGCTGCAGGAGTAATCATACATTTACCATGCAATTCACGGTCTGAACGGGAGTGAGCCTGGTTGCCCGGAGAAAGCAGATCCGTAGAAATATCACCCTCGCCAGCGATATAGGTAACAACTTTTATTTCTTCAGCGACTTCGGGTAATTGGGTAAAAAACTCGGCTTTCGCATAGCTTTCGAGGATTTCTTTAGCAATTTCGCTATTGTTTTTGAATGCCTCTTTTAAACGGTCGGTATCTGCTTCATAAAGGAATACCTGCGTTTTAAGAACGCCGGCAGCCTGTTTGGCTATAGCTGCATCATTACCCAATGCCAGATCGAGCAATACCTGTATGGAAGGGCCTCCCTTCATGTGTGACAACAGCTCAAAAGCAAAAGCGGGGGATATTTCTTCTACAACAAATTCGCCCAGAATGACTTCTTTTAAAAAGCGGGCTTTTACGCCGGCAGCACTGGTAGTACCCGGCAAAGTGTTATAAATAAAAAATTCAAGAGCATCATCCCGATACTCGTTATTCGTATCTCTAATTTGTTCAATGATTTCGCTTAACAAACCGGCGCTATCAATTGGTTTCGGATGAAGCCCCTGAGCTTTCCGTTCTTCGATTTCTTTAATATACTCCTTATAAATGTTCATAACAGACGTCTTTCAATATTAATGACAGATTTTCAAAAAAGCTGCTGGTACTGTCATTTCCCTTTTCTACCAGAAATGAACGCAAAACCTCCTCTTAAAGAGTTAGATAGCGCCCCAGTATTTAACGGGCACCTTTTATTTTTGTTCAAATCGGGAATAAATTTCCCCCATCAGATCAGAATCAAATGCCATTGTAGTTAATTAAGTTAATATGTTATTTTCTAAAATAGTATCTTCATAAGCAATGGCGCGAATTTACAAAAAATACAGGATCTAAACGGATCGCAGCATAACATTTTTTCGGTTGATAAGGCACAAACAGAGGCTTTTCGCCGCTCCAGTACCATCACAAGCCATCAGGAATAGAAATATCAGGCACATCAATAGATATATCTGCTGATTTTATGCGGAGAATTTAATAGTTTTACACTGTTAAACCAATTTTAGAACATCATGAACCGCTTAAAAAACTTTGTAGAGTGGAATGCATTTGGCGTTTGCTCTTCTATCGGTGACAGATTCGGCGTATCCACCTGCCGCATCAGGCAGTTTTTTATTTACTCCTCTGTACTTACAATGGGCTCGCCTATCATTATTTATATGGTGCTCGCTTTCTTAAAAAATATAAAAAACTACATCTGGTCTTCTAAAAGAAATCCATGGTATTACCTATAGCGGGTGTTCCCGAAAATTAAAAGATAGTCATTGTACGATTATTTTCGTACATTAAGAGAGGGTGTCAAATTCATCATTTGTTTGTTGGGTGAGTATTTTTACTC
>NZ_BAAGYM010000006.1:0-242182 GCF_054779315.1 Niabella aquatica | reverse complement strand
AACTTAAAGCGAAAGAACTATCCTTACTTCAAAGACTTGCTAAAAAGCATGAATTGCAAGTCATTGGTATTTAGACAGTTGCTTCACTTGTCATTAACAGCTTGTCGAAGCATAGCCCGATAGTAAAATGTCCTTCGTCTTCCGATAGCTATCGGAACAGGACGACTATTTTTTTAAACAAATAATAAAAGCTTAGTATGGCTCTTACCAATCTGCTTCCTCATGACGGCGAAGCATTGTATTACGGAAAAATTTTTTCTGCTGAGGAAGCAGATCGTTATACTTTGGAACTGATGAATACTATTGCATGGAAAAACGATGAAGTCATCATTTTCGGTAAGAAAATCATTACTAAAAGAAAAGTAGCCTGGTATGCTGATGAGCCTTTGGAATACCGGTATTCCGGCATTACCAAAACAGCACTTACCTGGACAGATGAATTGTTGCAACTTAAAAAGGGTGTAGAAAAAATCTCAGGCGAAACCTATAACTCCTGCCTGCTGAATTTATACCATAATGGCAGTGAAGGAATGGCCTGGCATAGCGATGCAGAAAAAGATCTTAAAAAAGAAGGTGCTATTGCGTCTTTAAGCTTTGGGGCCGAAAGGAAGTTTGCCTTTAAGCATAAACAAACCAAAGAAGTGGTATCAGCAATTCTAGCGCATGGCAGCCTGCTGGTAATGAAAGGCACCTGCCAAATTTATTGGTTGCATCGTTTGCCACCGGCAAAAAAGGTTGACCAGCCACGTATTAATCTTACGTTCAGGACTATTGATGCTGATCTTAGAGACCTTCAAAAATAGGCTTCGTTTAATCATATCAGCAAACAACTACACAGCTGGTTCCTGCTGGCTCAGGCAATGAAAGCTACCCAGTCCCCAGATGATTTCGGTAGAGTCAATACCGGTAACTGAACGGTCTTTAAAATGTTCCTGTATGATCCTTAAAGCCTTATCATCCTTACTGCAACGGTAAGTAGGAACAATAACCGATTTATTAGAGATATAGAAATTAGCATAAGAAGCGGGTAAACGCTGGTCTTCGTAAATTACAGGGTCGGGCATGGGAAGTTCCACAATGTTTAGCTGTCTGCCATTTAATAACCGCATTTGCTGTAACTGCTTTAAGTTGTTTTGAAGCAATGCGTAGTTTTCGTCGTTCTTGTTTTCTTCAACAACAGTAAGTACCGTGTCTTCATTTACAAAACGAACGGTATCATCAATATGCCCGTCTGTGTCATCTCCCACAATACCGTCATCTACCCATAGTACCTGCTCGGCTCCATAATAATTGTACAAATATGCTTCGATCTGCTGCCGGCTCAAATGCGGGTTTCGATTCTCGTTTAATAAACAGGCTGTAGAAGTAAGTATAGTTCCTTTCCCGTTAAATTCTACCGACCCGCCTTCCATTACTATACCCGGATGAAAAACCGGGATTCCCAATCTTTCACCTATTTTAGTTGGTATCACATCGTCCAGGTCGTAAGGCGGATATTTGTCTCCCCACGCATTATAACCCCAGTCCACTATTACCTTTTTATTCGCTGTGGCTTCGGGGTTTACCAGGAAGGCCGGACCATGATCGCGGCACCACGCATCATTAGTAGGGTGGATATAAAATTCTATTTTAGAAAGATCTGCTCCCTGCTTTTGCAGATGCTTGGTAGCAAAGTTCTTCATTTTGTCGCCCGTTATATTGATACGAACGGTCTCACCTTTTGCAAGTTCTTTTACAAAATGGGCATAATAAGGAAATATAGCGTCCAGTTTTCCGGGCCATGATGCTTCTTTGTGCGGCCAGCTCAGCCAGGTAGCTTCATGCGGATGCCATTCGGCAGGGAAAAAATAACCGAGTTGGTTGGGAGTAAGTCTGGAAGTCTGATGTCCGATGTCCGAAGATATAGATAGAGTCATTCTCGTAATTTTTTGATAAGTGCGGAAATCATTGAAAGGATTTCTTCACACATTTTATAAATTTGCTCAAAGCTTCTTTTGAAATAATCGCTGCTCTTTTTATTTGAAATGTAAGAATGAAAAGCTCATCTTTAGGAAATTGCTCAGTCGATTATGTACGAGTTTTGTTCAATCTAAAGACTTTTGCCATACTCGTAACTGTTCAAATTTGAAAGCCATATTTTTTATTGAGAATATACGTATCAGCAACTAAATGATAAATTTAATTTACCGGGGCGGCTTCAGACTTCCCGACTTTCTGACTATCCTTCATCAATAAATCTTTTCGTAATAGACTGATACGAATCAATCCGTCTGTCTCTTAAAAATGGCCAGTGCATCCTGAAGCTGTCGGCTTCTTTCAGATCAAGTGTTACTACTTCTGTTTCTTCCCGCTCATGCGAAGCCAGGTAAAGTAATTTGCCCTGGCCGTTGGTAGCAAAGCTTCCGCCCCAGAATTTCATGGCGCCGTTTTGCTCAAACCCCACGCGATTTACGCTTATTACAGGGATGCCGTTGGCTACGGCATGGCTGCGCTGAATGGTTTGCCATGCATCGTACTGGTCTTTATTGGTTTGCTCATCCTGCTCTGTAGCCCAGCCGATAGCTGTGGGATAGAACAGGATCTCGGCGCCCATCAACGCAGTAATACGGGCCGCTTCAGGATACCACTGGTCCCAGCAGATCAATACCCCGATAGTGGCAAATTTTGTTTTGAATACTTTATAGCCCAGGTCTCCGGGAGTGAAATAGAATTTCTCATAATAGGCCGGATCATCGGGTATATGCATTTTACGATATTTGCCCAGATAGGTGCCATCTGCATCTAATACAGCCGTAGTATTGTGGTATAACCCTTCGGTCCTTTTTTCAAAAAGTGAAGCGATGATTACCACTCCCAGCTGTTTTGCTACATCCTGTAATGTTTCTGTTGAAGGGCCGGGAATGGGTTCGGCCAGCTTGAAATTTTCATAATCTTCCACATCGCAGAAATAAAGCGATGTAAACAGTTCCTGCAAACAAACGATCTGTGCGCCTTTTGCAGCAGCTTCTTTTATTTTTTCAATGGCTTTGCCCAGGTTCTCCTGCTTATTGGCAGAGCAGCTCATCTGAACCATGCCTATTTTTACTTTTGCCATAATGGGATTTTTTTTTGAAGTCTCCTTCATAAAGGGTGCAAAGGTACTTTAAATATTACTGACAGGAAGAAAACCTGTTTCTTTAGTCCATAAAAAATGCGAAGTATGAAAAACTCCGCATTTAAATGATTAGGTAGGAGCAAATTATCTTAATCTGTTCAGATCTTTTATTAGTTTCTGATCGTGCCGGATGCCCCTGATGGCAAAAAAGAAGCCAATAATAATAAGCAGGGTAAGAACAGAAGTTAATGCGAAAGTGCCTTGTGAGAAATTCTTAATGTACATAAAATAAACAACCATCAGGCCTATGGAGCACAGCAACCCTATAAGACTAAACCGGATCTGTTTTTTCCTGTCTTTAAACAGGAAAATGGTAACAGCAGATAATGCTGCTACTGCAACTGTTAATAAAATTAAATAGATGTTATCTGTTGCTGTAAGCTCCGGCCCTTCAACTCCGGTAGTATCAGGCGCTACTATGCCAATATAAAAAGGAAATTTGAAAGTAAGCGCGCTGCTGATGGTGGAGAGCAACAGCCATAGTGTCTGTTTTCTTTGGATCATGTTGGGAAAAGTTGATGGTTAATGGTTCATGGTTCATAGTCAATGAACTATGAACTATAAGCTATGAACTACATTCAGGAACCCAGCTCCGGGTACAGCGGAAACTGCTTCATAAATGCTTTTACGTCTTCACGTACCCCCGCAATCAATTGTTCGTTATCGGTGTTCATTAATACTTTATCTATCATGTCCACTACATCAATAACGTGATGCTCTTTTAAACCACGGGTGGTTACAGCAGGAACGCCCACGCGAATGCCGGAAGTTACAAAGGGGGATTTATCGTCAAACGGAACAGCATTTTTATTGAGCGTGATAAATGCTTTGTCCAGCGTTTCCTGTGCTTTTTTACCGGTAATGTTCTTATTGCGCAGATCGATCAGCATCAGGTGGTTATCTGTTCCCCCACTAATAAGGTTATAACCTTTATCAACAAAAGCTTTGGCCATAGCCTGGGCATTACTTACCACCTGTTGGGCATATACTTTAAAACTGTCGTCCAGTATTTCACCGAAAGCTACTGCTTTGGCCGCAATAATATGCTCAAGAGGTCCGCCCTGTATGCCGGGAAAAACGGCCAGATCCAGCAACTGGCTCATCAGGCGCGTATTTCCTTTAGGGTCTTTTAATCCCCAGGGGTTCTCAAAATCATGACGAATCATAATAACGCCGCCACGCGGCCCACGCAGGGTTTTATGTGTGGTGCTGGTAATGATGTGGCAATGGTCAAACGGGTCGTTCAATAACCCTTTGGCAATTAAGCCTGCAGGGTGTGCAATATCGGCCATTACAATAGCCCCGATTTTATCAGCCACTGCACGTATACGGGCGTAATCCCAGTCACGGCTGTATGCCGAAGCACCGCAAATGATCATTTTAGGTTTGTGCATCAATGCTTTTTGCTCCAGGTCATCGTACTCCACTAAGCCGGTTTCTTTATTAACGCCGTAAGAAACTACGTTATATTGCTTGCCGCTGAAATTGGCAGGGCTGCCATGAGTCAGGTGCCCGCCCATGCTCAGATCAAGGCCCATAATAGTGTCACCGGGCTTTAGAACTGCCATGAATACAGCAGCATTAGCCTGCGCTCCGCTATGAGGCTGAACATTGGCCCATGTAAGGCTGAACACCTGTTTCAGCCTGTCAATAGCCAGGTTTTCAATTTCGTCCACTACCTCGCATCCCCCGTAATACCTGCGGCCCGGATAACCTTCCGCATATTTATTGGCAGGTACGCTGCCCATAGCTTTCAGCACCTGGTAAGAAACAAAGTTCTCTGAGGCAATCAATTCAATATCATTGCGCTGCCGCTCTAATTCTTTATTGAGCAGATCAAATAGTATAGTGTCGTTTTGCATGGCGCAAAATTAAGGTTATCAAAATTTATGTACAATGTTTTTATTCGCAGTATTTGCACAAAGTTGCAATGTACTGCACTATTAAAAAAGTACGGGGCATTATTATATTCTTCAGCCGGATCAAAAAAAACGGGGCAAATCATAAAGACTCCATAATATTTCCATTTTTACTTACCTTCACGCTCTTTTTTACTAACTACATTCAGTATCTTACACATCACTTATTATGAAGGCAATTATTCCTGTTGCTGGTACCGGAACTAAATTAAGACCCCACAGTTATACGCAACCCAAGGCGTTGATTCCTGTGGCAAACAAAACGGTTTTAAGCATTATTATTGATCAGCTAAAAGAAGCAGGTGTCGATGAGTTTATTTTTATAATAGGATATCTGGGCGATAAAATTTACCATTATGTGAAAGATAAGCACAGCGATATTACAGCTCATTTTGTAAGCCAGGAAGACAGACGGGGAGTAGGACATGCTATCAGCCTTGCCCGAAACCTGGTAAAAGGAGACGAAGTACTGATCGCACTGGGCGATACCATTTGTGAGTACGACGTCAATGAAGTGCTGCGCAGCCCTGGTTCCCTGATAGGGGTACGTAAAGTAGATAACCCTAAGGATTTTGGTGTAGCGGAGATTGATGCCGGCGGTTTTATTGAATCTGTAATTGAAAAACCCAATATCCCCAAATCCAATATGGCGATGGTAGGGATTTATAAAATAACCGAAACCGATATTTTATTTGAATGCCTTGAGAAAAATATTACGGCAGGCCTGCTCACGCATGGAGAGTTTAATAT
This sequence comes from Niabella aquatica, assembly GCF_054779315.1. Taxonomy (NCBI): domain Bacteria; kingdom Pseudomonadati; phylum Bacteroidota; class Chitinophagia; order Chitinophagales; family Chitinophagaceae; genus Niabella; species Niabella aquatica. The sequence continues at coordinate 236,359 of NZ_BAAGYM010000006.1, read as the reverse complement.
TACGGACGCTATTGACTGTATGATAGAGAAGGGTGTAAAATTTCAATCTTTTAAAGTAGATAACTGGTTTGATGCGGGCAATAAAGATACGCTCCTCAAATCCAACGCCACCTTACTGAGAAAATCCGGCATAGAGAGCGATGCTTCAAAATATCTGAATACAGTAATTATTCCACCGGTAAGCATTGGGGTAGGCTGTAGCATTGAAAACAGTATTATCGGCCCTAATGTTACTTTAGGTGAATATACCAGCATGACACAATCTATTGTTAAGAACTCTATTGTAGGGGCCTATTGCAATTTGCACGACATTGTTCTGGAGGATTCCCTTATTGGCAGCGACACCAGCCTTAAAGGGGAAAGCCGCAGTCTTAATATTGGTGATAATACCAGCATTGACTTAGGGTGAATAGTGAGTAGGAAGGGGGATGTGCCTGACTAATTACGCAATAATCCCCGCCTGGCCAGTCATTCGGGCAGGAATGTTTAATGAATATTGAAAATTGAGGATTGAATGTTGATTATTTAGGTAAAGACATTAGATTTTAGTACTTAGACGTTAGATAGTAACCCATCACCAGCATCAGGTAAAATGTACGATGTAAGGTTTACGATGTACGATATGAAAGCGGAAAGGCCGGAGGCGGAAGGCGCCGTGCGGACCTGAAACCAGAAACTTGTAACCAGCAACCAGTCTCCAGCATAAAGTAAGAGGTACGATGTAAGGGGTACGATGTACGAGATGAAAGCAAAAAGCCTTATACCTCTTCCAGGTTTTCGGCCTTTAGCCATAAACCATATAGTACAGAAATTCTATACCTGAATAATCAATGTTCGATGTTTATTGACAGAACGCCTTAAGCCTTACGCTTCCAGCTTTATGCCTTCTGCTCGTAACCAGTAACCAGCATCCATATTTAAATCGTAAATTGCCGGTATCTGTCAACAGTCAGCAAAAGCGATGTCTATTATCCAGCTCTTCAATATTCAATATCCCATTATCCAGGCGGGTATGGTTTGGGCAAGTGGCTGGAAGCTTGCTAGCGCTGTAAGCAATGCAGGCGGATTAGGTATTATTGGTGCCGGCTCTATGAGCCCCGATGTTTTAAGGGGTCATATTCAGAAATGCAGAGCTGCTACAGATAAGCCTTTTGCGGTAAACCTGCCGCTTTTGTACCCCGGTATAGAAAAGCAGGTACAGATCATTATAGAGGAAAAAGTACCTGTTGTATTTACCAGCGCCGGCAATCCTGATACCTGGACCTCCACTTTTAAAAATGCCGGATTAAAAGTAGTGCATGTGGTGAGCAGCAGCAAATTCGCTGTTAAGGCAGCAGGTGCCGGTTGCGATGCGGTGGTGGCCGAGGGCTTTGAAGCAGGTGGTCACAACGGCAGAGAAGAAACCACTACAATGGTACTGGTGCCGCTGGTTGTGAAAGCTGTCTCCATTCCTGTTATAGCAGCAGGAGGCATTGCAACAGGCAGGCAAATGCTGGCTGCTTTTGCTTTGGGCGCAGAAGCTGTGCAAATGGGGAGCCGTTTTGTGGCCAGTGAGGAAGCCTCATCACATATTCATTTTAAAGACCGGATCGTAAACGCAGCCGAAGGCGATACGCGGTTATCTATGAAAAAGCTAACGCCGGTGCGATTGCTTAAAAATGAGTTTTTCTATAAAATAAGCGAAGCGGAAACCTATGGCGCTTCTGAAGAAGAGCTTTACTCTTTGTTAGGAAAAGGCCGTGCCCGTAAGGGCATGTTTGAAGGCGATCTGCAGGAAGGAGCGCTGGAAATTGGCCAGGTTAGTGCATTGATCAGCAATATTCTCCCCGCCGCAGAAATTGTACAGCAGGTTTGGAACGAATTTATTGCAGCTAAAAAAGAAATGACCGATCTTTAGCAACAGGATGTTCTGTTTATCAATATTCTATGCCAGGTATATGCAAAAAATAGGGTTTCTGAATGGTTTATTCCTTTTCCTTATTTCTGTGGCAAACGCACAATTTGACAGTCTTCAGCAAAAGATAGAGATGTATGATAGCATGGCCACTTTTGATGGAAGAGAAAAAATTTTTATTCATTACGACAGGTCGCAATATAACCTGAACGATACTTTATGGCTTAAAGGGTATGTTGTTGCCGGAAGCCTGAATATAGTAAATGACAGCAGCCGGATCGCTTATATAGAATTGATTGATGCCTCTGGAGAAGTGATAAAACGGATAAGCGCGGCGTGCAATATCGGCCTCTTTTACAGCAATATTACTTTAGGGGAGCAACTGTTTACCCAGGGCATGTATACAATAAGGGCATACACCAATCGCATGAGAAATTTCGGCGATTCACTTTTTTTTACCGGTACTTTTAAAATAATAGACCCGAAAGCTGAATTATGGAAAGCTACTTTGCATGAGCTTGGCTTTTCAGATAACCGGCTTTTTATATCTGCCGGTTTAAAACAGGATAACCAGGCTCCGGTGGCAAACAGCAAAGTGCAGGTAGCATTAATGTTTAAAAACAGGGCATTGTTTCGCCGGCGTATGGTTACTGATGCTGAGGGTAATATTTATATCGATACTTTATTGAAGGATTCCCGGTATCATAAAAATCTGCGGCTGGAGATCACCGGTAAAAACATGCAACTGCAAATACCGGTTCCAACCACCAACAAAAATACAGACCTCCAGTTTCTGCCTGAAGGAGGTAGTTTTATTGCCGGGTTTAAACAGCGGCTGGGATTTAAAGCCCTGGATATTTACGGAGCAGGCATAGATGTAAAAGGCGTCATTAGAGATAGCCGTGACAATATGGTTTGCCCCTTTGCTTCTGTTCACAAAGGAATGGGCATTGTATGGATAACCCCGCAGGCGGGTGAGTCCTATACCGCCCATCTCGAAAACGGTGTTGTTTATAAGCTGCCACCTGTGCAAAGCGAAGGCCAGGTTTTGCAGGTCAGTTATTCTGACAGCGGGGATAGTATTATTGTGAAAATAAATTTCAGCCCCCGTGCAGCCGGTAATACCTGGTTTATAACAGGGAGTACAAGGGGTGGCTTTTATGTAAAAGGGAGGCTGCAAAATAAAAAGCAATACGAGTTGAAAATAGCTACGGCAGCTTTTCCCAGCGGGGTGGCCAGATTTACGCTTTATAATGCAAACGGAACACCTGTAAATGAACGGGCTTTATTTGTGTGGCATGAAGATGCTTTAAAAATGAATATTGTTGCCAATAAAGAGGCGTATGCAAACAAAGATAGTGTAATGCTGGCGCTGTCTGTAAAAAACCATACCGATGAAAAAGTGCCCGGAAGTTTTTCTATAGCTGTTATTGATACCAGCCAGGTAGGAATCACGCCCGACGCCGAAAATATAGTAAGCTATATGGCATTAAGTGCTGATCTGAAGGGAAGGGTGGAGGAGCCTTATTATTATATTAAAAATGCAAAGAGCGAAGCCACTGATGCGCTGCTGCTGACACAGGGCTGGGTACGCTATGATTTTTCAGATACAGCGAGAAAATATGCGTATGAAAAAAGTTTCCATATTAGCGGTAAAGTAACCAACATTTTTAATAAACCGTCACCACATACCAGGGTAACGCTTTTCGGGCGTATGAATAATGCCGGCATGTTCTTTATGGATACGGTTACTAATAATGATGGTACTTTCATTTTTAAAGACTTTCCCTTATTTTATACAGATAGTGTCAGCACGCTTATTCAGGCGGTAAACAAAAAAGACAAATCATTTGGGATAGGAGTGGATGTATCCACTAAAAATTATCCTCCCGTTCCTGAGCCGGATGTGGTGTATGACCGTAACAATATCGTGTTCGATACAGTGCTTAAAAAATCGCTCGACCGGAGAACGCTGATCATGGAGCAATTAAAGCGTGATGGCCGCTACCTCGAAGAGGTGGTAGTAAAGGCAAAAGCCCGTGTTCCGGGATCGAAAAACTTAAATGAAGACGGCGGTGCTGATCAAACGATTACCCAGGCTATGTTAGAGAAAACGCCTAAAGCAGATTTGCTTACTGTTTTAAGCAGGCAAATACCCGGGTTCCCGGTTGTAAGAGGCACCCCGTTTTCTATTGGGAAAAGCCCGGTATGGATTATAATTGATGGCATGGATCTGAAGTTTTTTGAAATGAACCCTTATGATGTGTTGCAATATTATTCTGCAGAAGATGTGAAAGGCATAGAAATAATGAGAAGCATCAAATATGGTTTACCTTATCAATCTAAATATACCCCGGATAAAGTTAATTTTTTAGACCCTCCGATTGTTATTGAAATTACAACTCATGGAGGGGTGGGTCCTTTCCTCAAAAAAATACCAGGAATGTACCTGCTGAAACCTGACGTTCCGTTTGTCGGGCGCAGGTTTTACAGTCCACGGTATTCGTCACCTGAAGAAGAAACGGTATTTCCTGATCTGCGGCAAACGGTTTACTGGAACCCTGATGTGGTCACAGATCAGAACGGGGAAGCCCGGGTTTCGTTTTATACCTCAGAAGCCAGGGGAGGAGGATACCTTATTGTGGTACAGGGATCAGATCTGAAAGGTGATTTTGGGATGCTTATAGCACCTTTAAAATTGAGGCATGACTGATCATCCTTTAAAGATAAAGTACACCGCCGCTACCAGCAGTATAAATCCGATTAAATGATTTAACGAAAAATGAAAGTTTTCAAAAGCAATTTTTGAGAATGCCACAAATACCACTAAAGTGATCACTTCCTGTATCACTTTTAGCTGGATAAGTGAAAAAGGGCCGCCTGTTTCCGATGAGCCTATCCTGTTTGCCGGCACCTGGAAACAGTATTCAAAAAAAGCAATACCCCAGCTTACCAAAATGATGGCCCATACAGGCGTAGCAGCATGAGCGCTTCCTTTACCAAAAAATTTAAGGTGCCCATACCATGCAACGGTCATAAAGGCATTGGATAATAGCAGTAGTCCTACTGTGCTTAATGATTTCATTGATATTTAGATTGTAGACTTTAGATTTTAGTATTATACTTTATAGATATTAATATTTATATTGTCTTTGTCATCACCATCCTTCCGCGCTGTCATCTCCACGGATATCTGCTACTGCTTCAAATAAACCATTGGTTAATACTTTGATCACTTCTGTGCGGCCTATCTGACTGCGCTGGCTGAGCTTGTATCCCATGGCAGAAAGGCTGTCGGCAGTAGTACCTGAAAATCCTTTTTCAATAAATACTTCATCGGGCAGCCATTGGTGGTGGAATTTGGGTTTGTTTACAGCATCGCTTGTGCTCATTTTAAAATCAATGATATTTAAAATAGTTTGGAAAACAGATGTAGGAATGGTTGTGCCTCCCGGTGTTCCCACTACCAGGAACGGTTTTTTATTTTTTAGTACGATCGTTGGCGCCATAGAACTGAGCATTCTTTTACCCGGTTCTATAGCGTTAGCTTTGCCACCCACGGCACCAAACAGGTTAGGCGACCCCGGTTTGGCGCTAAAATCGTCCATTTCATCATTCAGCAAGAAACCGGCGCCCCCAACAACTGTTCTGCTGCCATAATTATTATTTAAAGTAGTAGTAACGGAAACAGCATTGCCCTTATTGTCTATAACGCTGATATGCGTGGTTTCTTCACTTTCGTAACCTGGCACAATGCCTGCAACTGTTTGCCGGCTGTTACCCGCTTTCCCCGGCATATAGTCTTTCATTCTTGCTTTTAGATAGGCATCATCTGAAAGCCCGGCTACCGGTACGCTATAAAAATCAGCATCGCCCATGTATTTTGCCCTGTCTGCATAAGCTCTGCGTTCAGCCTCTATCATCAGTTGCACTGATGTTGGGGTTTGAAATCCCGTTTTGCCTATATTAAACGGCTCTGTCATTTTGAGCATCTGGTGAAGCAGTAAACCGCCACTGCTCGGCATAGGCATACCAATAACGGTATAGCCTTTATAGGCAAATACCAAAGGCTCCCGGAATTTAGCTTTATAGTTCTTCAGGTCTTCTTTAGTTATCAGTCCTTTGCCACGTTGCATCTCCGCTACAATCAGGACTGCCGTTTCGCCTTCATAAAAGCCTTTTGCACCGTTGTTGCTTATTCTTTTGAGGGTAGCCGCCAAATCTTTCTGAACCAGAGTGTCGCCTTCTTGCCACAATTCCTCCTTTACAAATACCGGTTGCTGTGTATTATATTTTTCAAAGGAGCTTTTGGCATTGTTTAGTGCGGTCGCTTCAGCCCTGGTGATGGCAAAACCTTTTTCAGCCAGCTCAATGGCAGGCTGTATCAGCACTTTCATAGGAAGCTTGGCATATAAATGGGTAGTAAATAACCCGGCAACGGTTCCGGGCACACCGCTGGATAAATGGCCATAAAGACTTTTCTCACTGACGGCGTTTCCTTTACTGTCCAGGTACATATCTTTCCGGGAAGCGGCGGGGGCCGTTTCCCGGTAATCCAGAGCAATGGGCTTGTGTTTTAAGGACGTAGCTACCATAAAGCCTCCGCCACCAATATTACCGGCACCCGGATAAACCACTGCAAGTGCCCATTGCGTAGCAATAGCAGCGTCAAAAGCATTTCCTCCTTTTTTAAGCATGAGCAGCCCTGCTTTGCTGGCCAGCGGATGGGCAGATACCACAGCGCCTTTTTTGCAGACAGTTTTTTTGGTGCTGTTATAATTAAAGGCGTTATCCTGCGCCCGGGTATAAAAAACGGAGATCAGGGCAAAAAACAGTAAATAACAGCGCATATATTTTTGAGGGAAGATAAAAACAATCTATTAAAGGAACCGCTTCAATTATTTTGAATTTATTTCATTTTTTTACAATCTATCTATCAATAACGTGTAAACAAACTTGAACAACTAATAGAATTACAAAAATAAGCATAACCCAGCCAGAAAACTCCATAGGACTGACAGAAGGCACAGAACCCGGGAAAATTAGATGTGTTTTTGCCCTGATCATTTACCGATAAATGCCGTTTTTTGGAAAAGTTTTTGCATTTTTGCATAAACCGGCCTTTATCTACATGAAGATGAATATATACAATTCCCTGTTGGAAAAGAAGAAAAATGCGCAGAAGTCTTTTTCTGTGTTAATAGATCCGGATGGAGTTACAGCATCTTCACTTAACCAACTGATCTATTTGTCTGTTCAGGCAAAAGTAGATTATTTCTTTGTGGGGGGCAGTTTAGTTATTTCCAATCATTTGGATGAAGTTGTGCAACAACTGAAAACCAGCTGCGATATACCTGTAATACTTTTCCCGGGCAGCCCTTCTCAGGTAAGCAAATATGCTGATGCGTTGTTGTATCTTTCTCTTATTTCCGGCAGAAATCCTGAACTGCTGATTGGCCAGCACGTGGTATCGGCGCCTTTTGTAAAAAAGAGCGGACTGGAGATTATGCCTACCGGTTATATAGTAGTAGATGGGGGAGCTCCTACTACAGTTTCTTATATCAGTAATGCAGCTCCTGTTCCTTCCGATAAAAATGAGATAGCAATGTGCACCGCACTTGCAGGCGAAATGCTCGGCATGAAACTTATTTATATGGATGCCGGCAGCGGGGCTAAAACACCTGTTACCGAAAGCATGATACAGGCCGTAGCAGCACATGTGGAAATCCCCCTGATTGTTGGTGGTGGTATTACCGATCCTGAAAAGGCTTATCTCAATTGTAAAGCTGGCGCCGATGTGATTGTAATTGGCAACGCTATTGAAAAAGATCCTGCTCTTATTGCAGAAATGAGCCAGGCCATTCACGCCTCTTACAAGGTTGTTTAGTTAATCTGGAAAGCCCGGACGAGAAGTTACCGGAAACCGGTTTTCAAACAATTATTCCTTTGCTCTGTTAATCATATAATCAAATAAATAAGAGTTATATAATGGAATTAGGAATAGGTATGTTTGGTGATGTACAAATAGGCGTGAACGGAAAACCACAACCGGCACAGCAACGTTTGCAGGAAATTATTGAAGAAATAAAGCTGATGGATGAGGTTGGCCTCGATTTCTATGGGATAGGAGAGCATCACCGGCCTGACTATGCCGTTTCAGCACCTGAAATAGTTTTGGCCGCGGCATCAACCGTAACCAAAAATATTAAGCTGGGAAGCGCTGTTTCGGTTTTAAGTTCTTCAGATCCGGTAAAGCTTTACCAGAGCTTTGCAACCATTGATCTGATATCCAATGGCCGTGCAGAACTAATGGCAGGCCGGGGCAGCTTTATAGAATCTTTTCCCCTGTACGGGCAGGATCTGAAGGATTATGATGCTTTGTTTGATGAAAAGCTGAAACTTTTACTGCAAATAAATGATCAGGAAAAGATATCATGGAAAGGAAAATTCCGCCCCGAGCTTAAAAACCAGGCAGTGCTGCCCAGGGCATTGAATAATCATTTAAAAATATGGGTAGCCGTTGGGGGAACACCAGAGTCCGTAGTACGGGCTGCTACCCTGGGCTTACCGGTAATGTTTGCGATTATTGGTGGCAACCCGGTACAGTTTAAACCTTTGTTTGATTATAATAAAGCGATTTACCAGGAATCTGGTCATGATATAAACCAGTTTGAAGCAGGGGTGCATGTGCACGCATTTTTTGGTGAGCACAGCAGCGAAATAGCCGAGTATTATTATCCGGTTTATTCTGCTCAGATGGACAGGATCGGGCGCACCCGCGGCTGGCCGCCCTACCAACGCGCGCAGTACGACAGGGGACGGGGTAAAGGCGGACATTTAATTATCGGTGATGCCAGTGAAGCTGTTGATAAGATACTGGAGCTGCACGATATGTTCGGACTGACCCGTTTTTCGGCTCATATGGATGTAGGCGCGCCTTCCCATGATAGAATGATGAAGTCGATAGAAGTTTTCGGAACTAAAATTGCACCCAAAGTGAGAGCAGCGTTGCTCAAGTGATAAGTGATGTGAGAGCGTCAGCGCGAAAAATTCCCGTCAGGCAACATCATTATGGATCACCTTATGAACAAAGCGCAGTTTTTCTTTCACCTCCGGGCTGATAACGAACGGATATAGATCCTGTCCGCCCATACTCCGGTTAATGGTGTTCATGGCAAAAGTGAGCGGTAACCAGTATTCAAAAATGGTATCAAAATCTTTGAGCTGGTAAGGATTAAATAAAATAGCTGCACACATATTAGGGTCATTGGTAAAACCAGGGGGATTTATAGTTAATCCAAAAGAATAGGCTGCTTCAATAGTATCCACTATATGCAAATAATGCGCCCAGGTCTCGGCCCAGTCTTCCCAGGGATGCATGGTGGCATAGGCGCTGATATAGTTTTCATTCCAGGTGGGGGGCGCGCCTGCTGCGTAATGCCTGTTTAATGCCTCCTGGTAATTATGGGTTTCATTACCAAATAAAGTTCTGAATTCTTGCAGTAATAATGAGCCTTGTATCAGCAGATCCCAGTAATAATGCCCGATCTCGTGGCGAAAATGTCCCAGCAGTGTCCGGTAAACTTCGTCCATACTATTCCTGGCCATTTCCCTTTCTACATCATCGGCTTCTGCAATATTTATGGTTATAACTCCGTTTGAATGGCCGGTAAGTATGCGGGGGCTATCGTTTCCGGGGTCGGCCATAAAATCAAATACCAGCCCCGTATTATCAAAAGCTTTACGCTGCACCGGTAAACCCCACTGTAAAAGGGAATATATAAGTCTGTGTTTTGCTGCTTCTGTTTTTTCCCAGCGTGCACGGTACATCGGGTTACTTAAATCCGGGATGATCCGGTTTAATGCACAGGCAACACAAAAACCGGCAGGATCGGCATCCGGAATAACCCAGTTGCATACACCATAGGCATAATTGGCACAATAATGATAGTTTTTACCCGATGCCTGTTCTAATAAGCATCCATTATTTTGGTGTGCCAAAGCGATCATTGAAAGGCGGTCAGGGTCAAACCCAAGGTTACTCCCGCAAGACTGACAATAGGTATTTTGAAAATAAACAGCATAACCGCAATTTCCGCAAGTAAAAAGACGCATAAATGATTATTAGGTTGGAGTTTAAAAGAATCCGCTCAGGATGCGGATAGACCCTAAAAGTATGCCATAATTAATATTGCCATAAAAAACGCAGGCTAATAACCTGGTGTTTTAGATAGTTTTCTTAAGATTCAGCATTAATCGGAAACAGGTAACGATAGCGAAAACAGACCCGGCGCTTGCCTTGCTTTTTAAGATCAGAAACTCATTTTTTCTTTAAACTTTACAGTCTGCCTGCGGCTGATCTCTATTTTTTCGCCTCCTTTCAGCTCAGCCAGCAAGCCATTATTAAAATACGGCTCAATTTTTTCTACAGCCTGCAGGTTAATGATGTGTTTTCGGTTGGCACGGAAAAAAATTTGGGGATCCAGCCTTTCTTCCAATGCATTAAGTGATTTTAAAATAAGGGGTTTATGACCATTAAAGAAAACTTTTGCGTAGTTGCCTACGCTTTCAAAAAGCCTTACCTCGCTGAGTTTTATAAACCAGCAGCGATCGCCGTCTTTGACAAACACCCTGCTTTTATCAGTTAATATGTCATTGTTAGAGAAGCTTTCATCTTCTTTATTTTCTTTTATTTCGCCGATATGGACCTTTTTAATGGCGGCTTCAAGCCTTTTCTGATCAATAGGTTTCAATAAATAATCCAGTGCGCTGACCTCAAAGGCTTTGAGGGCATATTTATCAAAAGCCGTGGTAAAAATAACTTTAGGTACCATATCTAATTCTGTAAGCATTTCAAACCCTGTTTTACCCGGCATTTGTATATCAAGAAAAATAAGGTCTGGTTGCAGCGATTCTATTTTTTCTATGGCTTCATTGGCATTTGACGCTTCATCTACCACTTCAATTTCTGAAAAAGCCTGCAGCATTTTTTTGAGCTCGGACCGGGCCAGTCTTTCGTCGTCAATAATAATTGTTCTCATATAAAAATATTATAAGGTGACCGGGAGTTTTAGTTTTGCAGTAACAGTTGCCGGTGAAGATTGAACGATCTCAAATCCGGCCCTGTCGCCATACATTAGCTTCAGCCTTTCAAGGATGCTCCTGATGCCAAACCCGCTGCTTTTTTGCTGCTTTTTTAGGCGTCCGGTATTTTCCACTGTAAGCTCCATAAAGTTGTCCTTGAGCACCGACGAGAGTCGTACTGTACCACCATTTACCTCATGGCTGATGCCGTGTTTAATAGCATTTTCTACCAGCATCTGCAGCATCATGGGTGGTACAGGCTGCCCCGTGGTTTTATCATCAATACTATACCGGATGCTTAACCTGTCTTCAAAGCGCATTTGTTCCAGTGCAAGGTAATCTTTAACAATGTTCAGCTCATCAGCAAGCGACACTGTTTCCGATTTATCTATATTGATGCTGCTGCGCAGGATATTGCTCAACTCAGTAATAGCAGCTCTTGCCCTTTGCGGGTTTTCATCCACCATCGCACGTATACCATTAAGTGAATTAAAAATAAAATGCGGGTTGATATGCGTTTTTATAGTCTTAAGCTCCAGTTCTTTCACGTGCGATTTTAATTTCAGGTTATCGATCTGTTCTTTTTGGGATGCTGCAACATAATGGTAAATAAAATAAATAGCGCTCCAGGTAATAAAATAGGTGAACCATGCAAGGGAATTATTTAAAAAAATAAGGAGAACCGACCGGTTAACAATGATCCTTTCTTTCTCGTTTAGCAGGTTCAGTTTATTATAAATCATCAACTCGCTGATCCCCGCTATGAATGAAATGGAGATGGTGAGTACAATAAACATCCATACCTGTACGGCCACTTTTTGGTGAAGTACTTTTAGTTTCAGGATACTTATTCTCAGCAGATGCGTCATAACCAATCCCAATACCGCGAAGCCGGCAGATCTTTGTATTATTACCAGGCGTTCGTCTGGCAGGCTCATTCTTCCAACCGACCAGGCACCGAAAATATGCCATAGAAAAAAAACACCCCAACCCAGTACCTGGAACAGCCAGTAATACTTTTTGCCAATAACCATGATACAACAAATCTACATAAATTAAAATTTTAATATGTTATTAAATTATTAGTGGTTACATGGATTTATAAAGGAGGTATAATAATGATGAATGTAACGAACACTCCTGCATCTTACTTGAAATGCTTATTTTTGCGTAATAATTTTCTCTGAATGGCTATTACACCAGGTCCGTTACTTCAATCAGTTAATAATCCGGGGGATTTGAAAAAGATTCCTATAGAAAAATTGCATGAGTTTTGTGAAGAGCTCCGGCAATATATTATTGATGTGGTAAGCGTACACGGCGGACATTTTGCTGCAAGCCTTGGTGTGGTGGAGCTTACCACCGCGTTACATTATGTTTATAACACGCCTTACGATCAACTGGTTTGGGATGTGGGCCACCAGGCTTACGGGCATAAAATCATTACCGGGCGCAGGGATAGTTTTGAAACCAACAGGAAATATAAAGGAATAAGTGGTTTTCCCAAACGTTCGGAAAGTGTGTACGATACATTTGGAGTGGGGCATTCTTCTACCTCTATTTCTGCCGCTTTAGGTATGGCTATTGCAGCTAAATATAAAGGGGAGACAGACCGAAAGGTAGTTGCTGTGATCGGCGATGGATCTATGACGGCGGGGATGGCTTTTGAAGCAATGAACCATGCCGGTGTTGCGGATAGCGATATGCTGATCATCCTGAACGATAACGGTATCGGTATCGATCCAAACGCAGGGGCTTTAAAAGAATACCTTACAGATATAACTGTTTCGCCTACATATAATAAATTCAGGGACGACGTATGGAATGCTTTAGGTAAGCTGCCCATTGGAAAGAACTTTACCAGGGCTATGGCGCATAAGCTGACAGAGGGTATAAAAGGCATGGTGAATAGTAGCGCGAACCTGTTTGAGGCACTAAAGCTCCGGTATTTTGGTCCGATTGACGGTCATAACATCAGCAAGCTGGTAGATACCCTGAATGACCTGAAGCATATCCCGGGACCTAAATTGCTGCACATTATCACTACTAAGGGGAAAGGATATGCGCTGGCCGAAAAAGACCAGACGAGGTGGCACGCTCCGGGGCTTTTTGATAAGGTGACCGGTGAGATCTATCAAAAAAAATATGATACACCGCAGGCTCCCAGATACCAGGATGTTTTTGGCAAAACAATAATAGAACTTGCAAAACAAAATGATAAAATATTCGGTATTACCCCGGCAATGCCTTCGGGCTCATCATTAAAATATATGATGGAAGAAATGCCGGATCGCGCTTTTGATGTGGGTATATGCGAGCAACATGCAGCTACATTGAGCGCTGGTATGGCCACGCAGGGAATGAGGGTATTCTGCAATATCTATTCGTCTTTTATGCAAAGGGCTTACGACCAGGTGGTTCATGATATTGCTATACAAAAGCTTCCTGTGGTGCTTTGCCTGGACAGGGCGGGATTAGTGGGAGATGATGGCCCAACACACCATGGCTGTTATGATATTGCTTATTTCCGTTGCATTCCCAATATGATCATCAGCTCACCGATGAATGAGGCAGAGCTGCGCAACCTGATGTACACTGCTCAGCTGGAATCTACGCAACAACCATTTGTTATTCGCTATCCGCGTGGTGAAGGTGTAATGCCCGAATGGCAAACACCTATGGAGGAAGTGGAGATAGGTAAAGGCAGAAAATTAAAAGACGGGCAGGATATGGCCATCCTTTCTTTAGGCCATCCGGGTAATTTTGCCGCTGCTGCCATACGGGATCTTAAGAATGATGGTATCGGCCCTGCTCATTATGATATGCGCTTTGCAAAACCTTTGGATGAAACTTTATTGCATGAAGCGCTGTCTGCTTATGACAAAATCATAACTGTTGAGGACGGAACCGTTACCGGCGGGTTTGGCAGTGCTGTTCTGGAATTTATGGCGCAGCATGGTTATAAGAATGAAATAAGAATATTGGGCATCCCCGACAGGATAGTGGAACATGGTACGCTTAAAGAATTACACCGTGAATGCGGCTACGATGCTGAAGGCATTGCTGCTGCCGTAAGGGAAATGATGGAGGTTAAAGTTTCCGTTTCATTATAATAAAAAATTTTTGTTTGCGAGGCTGGTGCAGAGTGACATGGTTCAATTGTTTGATTATGCTTAAGCTTGAATAATCGTTACAGGAAACATCCATCATGAAGTGCTCATTTTTATCCTTCGGGTAATGAAAAGCTCATAACAGTGCCTGTTATCCGGTTGGATTTAAAAACAAAAAATATGCGGATGAGAAAATATTTTTGTTTACAGCTTACCCTTTGTTTTACATCCACCATTTTTTCCCAGGATTATATCGGGCAAAAAAGCTATGCCGGCGCTTCTTTAGGAACCTTCACCTATACAGGTATCTATAGTAAAAATGCGTCTTTTATCAGTCATACTTCTATGTCGGGATCGGTGTTTTATGACCATCGTCTTATCCTGGACAGACAGCTATTTATAAAAGGAGAGCTAATGCTTGGGGAAATAGCCGGAAACAACATGGATAAGGATAAAGAAGTATCAGACAGCCCCTTTAAAGGAGGGTTTAGGGGTTATGTTGTAGAAGGTAGCGCTAAAATAGAATATGAATTGCTTAATCTGTATCGTCACAGGATAAGCCCTTATGTAAGTGCCGGTATTGGAGCCTATTATTTATTCGATTATGAATTCAAACAAGGTGAGCCCAAAACCGCCGCTGATAGCTGGGGCATTGTGGCGCCTGTAGGTGGTGGTGTAAAGTTCAGGCTGAATAAAAGGGTGAGATTATTTGCCGGGGGCCATTACAGGTTCTTTGCCAGGAATTTTGATAACTTCCCTGACGAAACAATGAAGAATCCAAACAGGTATTATACATTGGTTGCAGGTGCGTCTTTTGCGCTTCAAAAACTGAACCGGCTTTGGTAATGGGTTTGTGGAAAATGTAGTTTATGTGTCTGTATTAAAGATACAACTACATTTTATGTGGAAATTGCCAATTGCAGCAATTGTTTTGATTATATCCTTTATGGTACTGGCGCTCACTGCCGGCAACCCATTGAAAGATAACTACCGTGCTGTTTCCTTTTCTTCATATTCTTCATATCCTGCTCAACACAAACCGGAGAGTTTTGTAATAAGTGAATTGCGAGCTGCAGCAGCAAAGACATTTACAGTACGTAATAAATACAATCAGCAGCTATGTTTTTTTATAGATATGTCTTTACCTTCCCGGAGCCCTCGTTTTTTTGTTTATGATCTGAAGAAAGATACTGTTATGAATGCAGGGCTGGTAACACATGGTAATTGCAACCAATATTGGCTGGAGGGCAGGCAGTATGGGAACACAGTAGGTTGCGGGTGTACTTCTCTCGGCAAATATAAAATAGGGAAAAGCTATTATGGTAAGTTTGGACTGGCTTATAAATTACATGGTTTAGACAGCACAAATGATAAGGCTTTTGAACGATTTGTTGTTTTACACTCGCATGGCTGTGTGCCGGACAATAAGCGTGAACAGGATATTTGCCAGAGCAATGGTTGCCCTACTGTCAGCCCTTCTTTTTTAAACATACTGCAAGCCAGGATTGATGCATCTGAACAACCAGTATTGCTGTGGATTTACGAGTGACGCTGAAGATGAATGGCAGGAACAGGGACTGACCGGAAGATGTTTCCTGGGGTTTATCTCAGCTCTGAAGGGGAGGGCATATAGTGCCTCTTATATTTTCCATTTTTAATTCTGCATTTTCAATTTATCTTCGCGGCTTATGAGTACTATTAATGAAGCCGTGCAGGCGGGCAGGCAGGTTGTGGTAAGTGGCGTTCGCCCCACAGGAAATTTGCATTTGGGTAATTATTTTGGTGCATTGCGTAACTACGTTAAAATGCAGCACGAATATCAATGCTATTTTTTTATAGCAGATCTGCATTCACTTACCACCCATCCCGATACTAAAGAACTAAAGGAAAATGTACTTCATGTTGTTTCAGAATACCTGGCCAGTGGATTAGACCCTGACAAAGTAACTTTATATTGCCAGAGCGATCTTCCTGAAACTTCCGAGCTCTATCTTTTTCTTAATATGATGGCTTACAAAGGCGAACTGGAAAAAACCACTACGTTTAAAGACAAAGTGCGCCTGCAGCCGGAGAATGTAAATGCAGGATTATTAACTTATCCTGTTCTGATGGCTGCTGATATACTCATTCACCGGGCTAAATTGGTACCGGTAGGTAAAGACCAGGAGCAGCATCTGGAAATGACGCGCACTTTTGCCAATCGCTTTAATCACAGGTATGGCGACGTATTCCCCGAACCGCAGGCATTTAACTTTGGAGCACAGCTGCTGAAAGTACCCAGCCTTGACGGAGCCGGGAAAATGAGTAAAAGCGAAAACCAGTATGCTACCATTTACCTGTCTGATGACGATGACCTCATCCGTAAAAAGATAATGAAGGCAAAAACAGATGCAGGTCCAACCGCGCTTAACAGCCCCATGCCAGATTATATTGAAAATGTTTTTGATCTCATGAAGCTGGTGAGTAAACAAGAGGTGATCAGTAAGTTTGAAGCCGACTATAATAACTGCAATATACGTTATGGCGATATGAAAAAACAGCTGGCAGAAGATATGGTGAACTATATTGCACCTATTCGTCAAAAAGCCAGGGATATTCGCGCTAATGAATCGGATCTGAATATTATTTTAAAAGTGGGCGCTCAAAAAGCTGCTGAAAGCGCAGACAGAACCATCCGGGAAGTAAGAAAGGCTATGGGGTTAAAATATTTTTAGTGCATTGAAAAAAAACACTACTTTGCTGAACTTTAAAATATCCTGCTGGTAAGCCTGTGCTTGGCGGCAATAAGCATTTTTCAAAATGGCCAAATCAAAACCTAAACCCAAGCACATTGCTGTTGCCGGAAACATTGGTGCCGGAAAAACTACATTAACCCAAATGTTGGCGAAGCATTATAAATGGATCCCTCATTTTGAAGATGTAGATCACAACCCGTACCTGATGGACTTTTATGAGGATATGCCACGCTGGAGCTTTAACCTGCAGGTTTATTTCCTGCATGGTCGCTTAAAACAATTGCTCGATATTCAAAACGGTACTGAAACCGTTATTCAGGACCGAACTATTTATGAGGATGCCAATATATTTGCACCGAACCTGCATGAAATGGGATTGATGAGCAAACGCGATTTTGATAATTATTTTGAATTCTTCCAAACCCTCAGAACAATGGTGAAGGCGCCCGACCTGTTGATCTATTTGAATGCATCGGTGCCTACGCTTGTAGGACAGATACAAAAACGCGGTCGCGAATATGAAGAAAATATCCGCCTGGATTACCTGAAGCGCCTTAACGAGTTTTACAATAAATGGATCGCTTCGTACAAAGAAGGTCCTTTGCTGGTAGTGGATGTAGATAAAAATAAGTTTGGCGAAAATGAAGAGCATTTTGGAGAGATCATCGCCAGGGTAGATGCCAGTTTATATGGCTTGTTTTAATAAATTAATGGTTAATTCCTGATACCTGGCATCTGTACGCTGTTATTTGCTAACTTATCAAAACCTGTTCCTGAGCGCGTTGATTCGTATTTCCCGGACTTTTCCTGAAAAAAAGGACCAGCATTGTTGCGTTTTTATATAAAGGATCGTTTTATATACTAAACACAATTGTAAATGCTATGAGAATAGGTACATCTTTTATTTTACCAGGATGCGTATTGCTATTGCTTGCCTGTCAAAAAAAATCAGCCAGAACTATGGGTTATGAACCCGTTTACGAAGATATCACCAGCTTTCTTGCCGTAACCTATCAGCCGCAGGGGCAGGCTGTTCAAAACGGAGGTAAGATTTATCTTTTGGGAGATACATTGTACCAGGTAGAAACTGATAAAGGCATACATATTATTGATATATCCGATAAAGCAAAACCTAAAAACACCGGTTTCATAGCCATAAAAGGGTGCAGGGAAGTAGCTGTGCAGGGAAACGTAATTTTTACCAATAATTATACAGAGCTGCTGGCCTTGCGTTTGGAAAGTAAGGGCCTGAGTGTGCTAAAGCGAGTACTGGAAGCTATTGCACCGGATAATTCCCAGGCGCTTCCGCCAGAGAAAGGATACTTTGAATGTCCGGTAACTGTTCCGGGGAAAAAGATTACCGGATGGATAAAGACAGAACTCACAGACCCTAAATGCTTTTACTAAAACTAAAAATTATTTTATGAGAAAATACCGGATACTGTTTTACCTGGTAGCCATGCTTATAGCCGGCAGTTGTTCAAAAGGGGACACAGGTAATGCCCATAGAGATTCTGCCGGCAGAAGCGGGTCTATTGCCCGGATGACGATCAGTAACAATTATCTGTACATTGTGAACCTGCAGGAGCTGAAAGTGTATGATATTGCTGACCCTTCCCGTACTGTTTTGAAAAACACTGTCTCTGTCGGGTTTAATGTAGAAACCATCTTTCCCTATAATGGTAAACTTTTTATTGGATCCGGGTCTGCGATGTATATCTATGATATCAGCGATCCTAAAAATCCTGCGTTACAGGGAACGGTAAACCATATCAGGGCCTGTGATCCTGTAGTTACGGATGGTAGCTATGCCTATGTTACTTTGCGTAATAACAATAGTGTTTGTGGGGGTACTCAAAATGTGCTGAATATATATGATATTTCCGGGGGCAAAATTTTAAACCCTGTACTTACCAGTACCACGGCGCTGCCCCAACCGTATGGCCTCGGTATTCATGAAAACACTTTGTACGTATGCTGTGCCGCTGCGGGGCTGGCAGTAGTAAATGTGACAGACCGGAAAAAGCCGGAGGTTACGAAAGTGATTACCGAAGGTAAAACCTATACAGATGTAATTGCTTTTGACAATACCCTCTTTGCTTATGTACAGGGTGGTATTGCGCTTTTCGATATATCTGATCCGCAAAACCCTGCTTTTATTTCGGAAATAAAAAATAATTTATGAGAATCATTTTATTAATAGCCTTTGCATGTTTTAATGCCGTTGTTTGTAAAGCGCAGGACAGTATTTTTTTAAGAGATAAAACGATTATCCCAGCCAGGATATTAGAAATAAACGAGAGGAGTGTTATTTATAAAAAAACGGGCAATCCCTCCGGGCCTGATTATAAAGTATCGGTTAACAGGGTGAAGCATATCATATTTGAAAGTGGTGCGGTAGAGGAATTTTCCAGGCGGGCACCTCATCCACCGGCACCTGTTAAACCCGATTTTTCCAGGAGAGTAGAAGCGATTATCAGAAATAAAAAATTATATCCTCATACTTTACCTGATAACCTGTTATCCGCCGGTTATTTTACCGGGCAGAATGTTTATTATGGTGCCCCAGATGATAAACTCGCCCATGGTTTATATATCAAATACCAACGGTTGCTATTTAATGAAGTGGTAGGGTTAGGTATTGCACCGTTTATTGCCTTTAATCAAAAGCAGGTGGGCGCTAAATTTACTGCTACAGCATATACCAAGTTTTTTGGAAAATTGAGGATCGGCGCAGGGCCCTATTACAGCATTTCTCATCAGGGATTTACACGCTATTATTGGGTTAAAGGCACCATGCCCGGATCCCGTATAGGATGGGTATATATGAATGATGACAAAGCTACTGTAGGAAGCGTTGGTCTGTCTGCTGTTGCAATGTTGCATTTGAATACCAGCTATCTCCTGTCTTTTGGTGCCGACATAGGTGGCGCAGCTCACATTAATAAGTACAAAACATTACCCGAAAGCTGGGAGCAGCAGCCGGTGGGTCATAATGTTACAATAGGTCAGCTAAGCCTGGGTATTACGCGCAGGTTTTAGGAAAGTGCTCGGATGATGGATCGTTGTTACGACTCAAATGTTATAGATGCTTCCGCAACGGTAGTTTGATCATAATCAATTTCGGCAAATAGCTCCAGGTGCGGGGCTATTTTATTTTCAGGTTATCTGGCAATTAATTATCACTGACCGGATTATTATCAAACACCATTTGGTTTATCTTTACCATCTTAAACACTTTTTGTTACGAAATAGCCATAAAAATGTTTTATGCGAAAAGGAATGATTATTTAGGCTATTCCATGTGACCATTAAAAACAATAAAAAATAAATACATGAAATATTTGCCAATAAATCCGAAGCTTTTCATTACCAATCGCAAAAGGTTTACGGATAAAATGCAAAATAATTCCATCGCCATTTTTGTCGCTAACGACGAAATGCCACAGAATGCGGATGCTGTTTATAAGTATAAGCCTAACAGCTCTCTTTTCTGGTTAACGGGTATCAGGCAGGAAGACTCTATGCTCATCTTTTTTCCTGATAACCCCGATCCCAGATATCGTGAAGTACTCGTACTGATGCGGCCTGACGAATTGAAGGAAAAATGGGATGGCAGACGTTTAAGAGCAGCTGAGGCTACGGCTATCAGCGGTATCCAAACAATAGTGTGGGCCGATGCTTTACCCCCGCTTTTCCAGGCGTGGATGCATGCCGCCGAAAATGTATATTTGGATTCTAACGAACATGACCGCAAAGGTTCCTGGTCCGATACTGCTCAAACGCGCTACATCAAATACCTGAAGGAGCGTTACCCGTTGCACCATTATATACGTGCAGCACCTGTCATGCGCATGCTGCGGGCTGTAAAAACGAAGTATGAAGTAGAAGTAATACAAAAAGCCATTGATATTACCGGGCATACTTTCCGGCGCCTGTTGCAGTTTATAAAGCCCGGCGTTTGGGAATATGAGATAGAAGCAGAAATTGTTCATTCTTTTCTGAGCCAGCGCGCTACAGGAGAGGGCTATAGCAGCATTATTGCCAGCGGTGATAATGCCCGTGTATTACATTATATTTTCAATAATAATCAATGTAAGGATGGCGCATTGGTATTGATGGATTTTGGTGCGGAGTATGGTGGGTATAATGCAGATCTTACCCGTACTGTTCCTGTAAATGGTACATTCACTAAAAGACAAAAAGAAGTGTATAATGCCTGCCTCGAGGTGCACCGGTATTGTGCAAAAATTTTAAAACCCGGCATTACCATAGCCGGGTATCATGAAAAAGCAGGCGATGCCTTTACAAAGCAATACCTGAAATTAGGGTTGCTTACCAAATCCGATGTCAAGAATGAAGATCCGCAGAACCGTGCTTACAGGAAATATACCTATCATGGTATTTCACATCACCTGGGTGTAGATGTTCATGATCTTGGCCCCAGTTTCTTTCAGCCCGTTCAGGCTGGTATGTTGTTCACCATAGAGCCTGGCATTTACATTGAGGAAGAAAAAATGGGTATCCGTATTGAGAACAATTTCTGGATCACCAAAAATGGCAATGTAGATCTGATGAAGCATATTCCAATTGAAGCAGATGATATTGAAAGACTGATGAAGAGAAGCTAATAGTTAATAGTTCATGGACCGTAGTAATCAATACTATGAACCATGAACCATGAACCATGAACTAAAATGAAACAAATTCCCAATCTTTTTACACTGTTAAACCTGGTATTCGGCTGCATAGCGATCATTTATATTTTTAAAAATGACGGCTTTCTGTTTACCAATGCTCCCGGCACGTTTTCTATGGGCCTGATAATCGGCGGTGTTTATATTTTTTTTGCTGCCGTTGTTGATTTTTTAGATGGTTTTGTTGCTCGCTTATTTAAAGCAACATCTGAAATGGGAGCGCAGCTTGATTCACTGGCCGACGCTGTAACATTTGGGGTAGCACCTGGTATGATCATGTACAGGCTGTTGCAGCTGGCGTTAGTAAAATCGGGTATGCCTGCGGATAATATCGGGTTATTGCTGCCTGCATTACTCATCCCATGCGCAGGGGTATGGAGGCTGGCAAGGTTTAATCTGGACAAAGAGCAAACCTATTATTTTAAAGGGGTCCCCATACCGGCAGCCGGCCTTGTAATAGCTTCATTGCCTTTTGTGCTTAACAACGATAATAACAGTTATATTGCGGCTTATCTTCATAATCCTTATATTTTATATACTGTTACCGGGATCGTTTCATTTCTTATGGTATCGCGTATTCCGTTGATCAGCCTGAAGTTTAAAAATTTTAGTCTGAAGTCTAATACAGATAAATTTGTTTTGCTGCTCATAGGATTGTTGTCTGTCATATTTCTAAAATGGCTTGCTGTGCCGGTTATATTTGCAGCCTATGTCGTATTGTCATTAATTTTCAGGCCCAATAAATAGTACCCGGCAATAAGCATAATTTGTAACTCGTACATCGAATAGTGTACATCATATATTTTATATGTTATATCTCGTTCCTACACCTATCGGCAATTTAAAGGATATTACATTAAGGGCTTTGGAAGTGCTTAAGGAAGTGGATATTATTCTTGCGGAAGATACACGCACTACTTCGCATTTGCTCAATCACTACGGGATATCAAAGCCGCTAACTCCTTACCATCAGCATAATGAGCATAAAATAGTGGAACACCTGATACAGCAGTTGGCCGGTGGCAAAACAATGGCGCTGGTAACAGATGCCGGTACTCCTGGTATTTCCGATCCTGCCTTTCTGCTGGTACGCGCCTGTGTGCAGAATCATATTGAAGTGCAAAGCCTGCCCGGCGCTACAGCATTGGTGCCGGCACTGGTCAATAGCGGGCTCCCTACCCATAGCTTTTGCTTTGAAGGCTTTCTGCCCTTAAAAAAAGGCCGCCACACCACGCTTGAGCAACTGAAAACTGAAGAGCGGACGATGATTTTTTATGAATCGCCAGTGCGGTTAGTAAAAACATTGAATGACCTGGCAGAGTACTTTGGTGCAGACAGGCCATGCAGTGTGAGCCGCGAGCTTACCAAAATGTTTGAGGAAACCAAACGCGGAACACTACAGGAAGTGGGGCAATACTTCTCTCAAAAAACAGTGAAGGGAGAAATTGTGATTGTGGTAGATGGTATGAAAACGGAGAAAGCAAAAAAGAGGGAAGATGATTGAACGGATGAATTTCAATTGCCTGCATTAAGCTATGGCCAACTGGTTCAATCCACAATAATCAATGCTCATTTCATTTGACAGTGGCTAAGCGGTTGAAGCTTTCTGCTGCTGTAACTGGATATTGAAATCGGATATTTGCGTATTGACAATTGTTTGCTGATTATTAGAATCATGCCGTTGCTGTCATCTTCTATGCGCTATTGATGCTTTGAGTTTCCTGTGCATCCCCTTATATTTGTATTTTTCGTATTTAAGGAAAATGATTATGACCAAAAATGTTGCAGCCTTTTCGGCTACTGTATTTTTATGTTTTTCATCGTTTGCCCAAAATGGTTACTGGCAGCAAAAGGTTAAGTACACAATGGATGTGGATATGAATGTACAAACCAACCGTTTTACAGGAACGCAAAAGCTGGAGTATTGGAACAATTCGCCGGACACACTGAAAAAAGTGTTTTACCATTTATTCTGGAACGCTTTTCAGCCCGGGAGCATGATGGATGAACGCAGCCGCAGGCAGGGTACTTTTATGTCTACCCGTGCAGATTGGGACCCGCGCGTAAAAGACCGGATACAAAAGCTACAGCCTGATGAAACAGGTTACCAGAAAGTAAAATCGCTGAAGATGAATGGCGTTCCTCAAAAATTTGAGGAACTGGAGACCATACTTGTGGCGCCGCTTACCAGGGCCATTTTGCCTGGGCAGAAGGTGATATTGGATATGGAGTTTGAAGCACAGGTGCCTTTACAGATAAGACGCAGTGGCAGGGATAACCCTGCTACGCAGGTACGTTACTCTATGAGCCAGTGGTATCCGCGCATCTGCGCTTATGATAAAGAGGGCTGGCATCCCACGCCTTATGTAGGCCGCGAGTTTTATGGCCCTTTCGGCACTTTTAATGTGAATATCAGCATCAATAAAAACTATATACTGGGCGGAACCGGCTCTCTCATCAATGCCAACCAGGTAGGCTATGGTTATGAGGCTGCAGGAATCAGGGCAAGGCTGCCGGCGGGTGAAAAACTTACCTGGAAATTTACGGCAGAGAATGTACATGATTTTATGTGGGCAGCTGACCCAGGGTTTATTCATAAGAAAACGCAGATAGCAGACGGTATAACATTGCACCTGCTATATAAACCTGCAGGAAAAGCACCTGAAGAATGGGAAGATATTCTGACCAAAGCAACAAAGGCATACCCATTCATAAAAAAACATTTCGGGCCGTATCCATATAAGCAATACTCATTTATCACCGGTGGCGATGGTGGAATGGAATATCCTATGGCAACTCTACTGGCAGGCCCGGGAGCATGGCTGCACGAGTGGCTACACAGCTGGTACCAGGGGGTACTGGCCACTAACGAAAGCAGGTATGCATGGATGGATGAGGGCTTTACCACTTATGCCGAACAAAGAACTGACGCCTGGCTGAAAGGTGATTCTGCCTCTTTTGCGCAGGCAGACAGCTATAAAGGTTATTATGCGCTTGTGCGAAGTGGTCTGGAAGAACCGCTTTCTACTCATGCCGATCATTTTAATACGAATTACGCTTATAGCGCTGCCAGCTATAATAAAGGCGCTGTTTTTATGGAGCAACTGGGTTACATTGTTGGAGCACAGACAAGGGATAAAATTTTGCTGGCGTATGATGCCCAATGGAAATTTAAGCATCCGAATGCTGATGATTTCATCCGGCTTGCCGAAAACATCAGCAATATAAAACTGGACTGGTATAAAGAGTTTTGGGTGAATACAACAAAAACGATCGATTATGCTGTCGATAGCGTATGGGAGCAGAACGGGAAAACGCAGATAAGGCTTCGCAATAAAGACCTGATGCCCATGCCTGTGGACCTGGTAATTACTAAAGAAGATGGCAGCAAAGAGATATACTATATTCCCCTGGACCTGATGTATGGGACCAAACCTGCCGAAAGCAGCATGCCACGCAGGATACAGCCTGTATGGCGATGGACCAGCCCGACTTATACGTTACCGGTTGAGTTAAAAAGAGCAGATATTGCTGCTATTGAAATCGACCCCAGCTTACGAATGGCAGATATTAACAGGCACAATAATAAGGTGAGTTTTTAAAAAACTATAAGTGCTACTCGTTAAAAAGTGCCGGGCAATTGCCCGGCACTTTTTTAATTAAAATTTTGTAATACAAAAATATATTCTACATTTGTAGAAATAAATCTATAATTGTAGAATGGTGAAATTATCAAAATCAGAAGAACAACTGATGGAATATATCTGGCAAAAGGAAAAAGCATTTATGAAAGATCTGATCGATTGCTTTCCTGATCCCAGGCCTGCCAGTACAACGGTGGCTACGCTTTTAAAGCGTATGATAGATAAAGGAGTGATCGCATTTACCCAATATGGTAATTCACGGGAGTATTACCCCCTGGTTAAAAAGGCGGATTATTTTTCCAGGCACGTGAACAGCATGATCAAAAACTATTTTGATGATTCCGTATTACAGTTTGCTTCTTTTTTTACTAAAGAAACCAATTTGAGCAAAGCGCAGCTGGAAGAGCTGAAAAAGATCATTGATTCTGAAATTAGAAAAAAGAACTAGTATGGTAATTTATTTGTTAAAAATGATCATATGCGGTGCGGCTTTTTACGCGCTGTATGCCTTGATTTTTCAAAGAGAAAAAATGCTGGTATTTAGCCGGTTTTATTTGCTGGGCGGGTTGGTGGTTTCTTTCTTTATTCCGTTCATTACAATCATGCTACCTGCTCGTACCGGCCTGCCAGCTATACGTTCTATAAATGAAGTAATTTTTTCCAAAGCGCTGCATGTGCAGCCTACAGGATTCCCAGCTACTGGCATTATTATTTATAGTATGACCGCTGTTTGGGTTGTAATAAGCTTTTACTTCCTTGTTCGCTTTGTGGTGAATTATTCAAAGCTAAGGACAACTGCAAGGAATAGCAAGAGCTTTTGTATTGATGATATAAAGGTTGTCTTGCTGGGCAGTGAAACGGTTCCGCATAGTTTTTTAAAAACGGTTTTCTTAAGCAAGGCCGAATATGAAGCAGGAAGGATAGAGGCCGAGGTGCTGGAGCATGAGCTGGCCCATATCCGGCAAAAGCATAGCTGGGATATTTTATGGGTAGAACTATTACAAATTTTTACGTGGTTTAACCCAATGATTTACCTGTACCGCCGATCTATAAAAATCAATCACGAATTGCTGGCTGATGCAGCTGTAATAAAAAAATTTGATAATGTGCGCAGTTATCAGCATATTTTATTACAAAGAGCCGTTGCGCAACCTGCTCTGGCCTTTGTCAGCAGCTTTAATTTTTACATCACTAAAAAACGATTCATTATGTTACAAAAGAAATACAAAAAAGAGAAAGCATTTTTGTTAGGAATGATTGTTGTTCCATTAATAGCTTTATTGCTATTATTTTTTACAGAAAAAGTGTACGCCCAGGAACCGGTAAAGGTTGAAACATTAAAATTGGAATCAGTACCTCACGATCCTGCAACCCGTAAAGACCTGGAATGGATTTCTATTACTTATGATAAAAATCAAAAACCAATTGTAGCAGAAATAAAACTTAAAAAAAGAAAGGTGATAAAAGAAAATATTTCAACACCTGAGCGATTAACAAAAGCGGAAGAAAAATACGGAGTGCAACTGCACCTACAGAATACTGCTCAAGCGCCGCCACCTCCACCACCTCCCCCCGGTAAGAATGAAGAACCTCATCATTTGATTCCTCCTAAGATTATCAAAAAGAAACAGGTGTCCTTCGCACCGCCTAAAATTGTGAAAGATGAAGTGGAATCGTTTTCTCCACCTATAATAATAAAAGATGATGAAGTGCAGAAAATGATCAAAGAATCTCCCAAAAATGAAGGCATTGATAAGCCTTTAGGGTTGAGCTTTTAGAAAGTAATAACATTAAAGACTGTTATCAGAAAGCGCTGTGCATTTTGTTCAGGAGCTGGTGATGACAAGGTTGCGGATAATAATTTCTCTCGTTTGCAGAAGAAGCAGATGAGAGAAATTTCATTGCTGCTATAATTCTGATCTTTTCAACGGTGCTGGCTGCTGTTTCCGGAATCTGGAAAATGATGCTTCGTAAGCAATTCTTTGTTTATATATTCGACAAGCGAATTGAGGAGCCCTGTCAGGCCCTTTGATGCGGGAGATTGCCCCGGGAAATACATCGCTGGACTTTTCCTGCCTTAACTCGCAGCTTGAAGTATACCCTCTAAATCGGCAGGAGAATAATTAACAGACTTAAGCACCTTGTTATCTCCCTTCCTATATACAAGGAACAGGTCTCCCTCTTGTTGACAGTAAGATTCACAGTCATGGAACTCCTTATAGAATTGCATGGTTTGCTCTGCTTCCTGGAGTGTTTTACAAGCTTTACTCATGTTCGAACGGTGCACTTCATCGAAGAGTGACTTAAATTGATCCGCCAGCCCAAATTCCAGTATTGCCCCGGATAGAACATATTGCAGATCACAAAGTGCGTCGGCAATTTCTACTATATTATCTTTATCAATACCCTGTTGTAATTCTTTCAGTTCCTCAGCTAGTAATTCAACCCTTAACTTGCACCTTTCCTTTGAAGGGATCTGCGGGCTCTTCAAAACCGGGTGTTTAAAAGTGTCATGAAATTCAGCTACTGCATTTAACGGAGTGGGATCAAGCATATTAGTAAGTTTATAATTTCGCTAAAAATAGGCGATAAATACTTTACTTAAAATTTATTGTTTGTAGCAGGCTTAAATAAGTATACGTAGGTGAAGATTGCAAAGTGGATTTAATTTCCTGAATGTTGCTGCCTTTATAACTTTGAGTATCTTCAGGGTATCTTAAACCTTCCTGCAGCAAATAACCAAAATTGACAGTATGAGAAATATACTTACAGCCCTACAGGTCAGATATTATGCTATCTGAAAACCATTTTGAAGACACAAAAACCGAACAAAGTACCCCTGCTTTTCCAATTAATGCAATTAATTACCTAAAATATATTTGGGAATTATCTGAATCATAAAGCAACTGGGTTGTCAAATCTAGAAATTGTTGAAAAGCATAGTAAAAATAAAATCTGCAAAGCGGTATTACGAATGCCGCTATGTGTTTATACTTTTCAGAGTGTAGCCAATTTAGCCCCCAGGGACTATTGTTGGGGATATAAGGCTCCCATATCTTTGAAGCCTCTAAAACCAAAAATTATTTTATTAAATATGCACCCTCTTTTACTCATGCCGTGCTTTCTAATTGAACGACCATGTTGAAAAACAAGTAAGGATCTGTAAAATCCGTCCAGTGTAATATAACCTGGGCCTCAATAGTATTTATTGATTACCGGCAGTGGCGTATTTCATGCAGGCTGTATAGGTTTGTTAGCAACCGTTACAGTCATTAAAACCTTTGATATTTTTAACTCTAAAACCATATTACATGATTTTTTGTAGGCGATCCGTGTTTGTATTATCACTACTTTTTACTGCTGAAATATTGAGTGCGCAGTGTATTTCTTTTAAAGAAGTTTTTTGCGGGCCGGGCTGCCAGAATACTTTCGTTATTACATCGGATGACAGGTTATTGGCAACCGGTAGAAACTATAAGGGTAGTCTCGGCAATGGCACTCCCAGTGATAACGCGCTGTATGGCCTGCAGGAGATTGTGCCGGGCACCCAATGGCGTTCTGTAGTCGGCACCTTCTCGTATACCATAGCCATCCAGTCCAATGGTACGCTTTGGACATGGGGAGATAATCTGTTCGGTCAATTAGGCAATGGCTCTACAACAGGTAGCACCATCCCGGTGCAGGTGGGAACCGATACCGACTGGAAGTCCATTGCGGTGGGTTATAATCACTCTTTAGCTTTGAAAGAAAATGGAACACTCTGGGCTTGGGGACAGGGTGGTGATGGCCAATTAGGTAATAGCTCCGCAAGTAGCAGTAACAGACCAGTGCAGGTGGGAACCGATACTGACTGGGAGTCCATTACAGGGTGTGGATATTCCTCTATGGCCTTGAAAAAGAATGGTACCCTTTGGGCTTGGGGAAGTAATCAGTATGGGCAATTGGGTAATGGCACTACCAGTAGAAGTAACAGACCGGTGCAGGTAGGTACTGCTACCGACTGGCAATCTGTAGTAGGTGCGGGGTCTTATTGCATAGCCATTAAATCGGATGGCACGCTCTGGTCGTGGGGATCTAATGAGTATGGCCAATTAGGCCTGGGTACTACTACTAATAGCCGGGTGCCGGTTCAGGTCGGATCGGCAACGAATTGGCGATCTATTGCGGCTAGCTACAATCAGGTCCTGGCTATCCAATCTAATGGCACGCTCTGGTCGTGGGGTTCTAATGAGTATGGCCAATTAGGCCTGGGCACCACTGTTAATAGCCTTGTACCTGCGCAGGTAGGTACTGCTACTAATTGGACCTCGATTGCCACAGGTTTTGGCCTTTCGCTCGCTGTGAATACAGGGGGACGTCTTATGGGATGGGGATGGTCTGCCGATGGAAAACTCGGATTTAAATCAAGTATAGTAGGGAATGTTGTTAAACCTTATCCTATTAATATTTACAATACAGGCTGGCCCGGCAGTAACGCCAGCGCCACCCAGGACTATCTGGTGGCGCTATTGCCGTATACCTTTGAAGCAGGCTGTAACCCTATTGCTACTGTTACGATTAACACCGCCGGCAATGTTACTGCTACTGTAAAGGTGTTAACAGGACAGCCGAAAGAGTATTTAAAAAGATATTACGAAATTACACCTGCTGTAAACCCGGCTACTACCAATGGAACGGTAAAATTGTATTTCACCAATGAAGAATTTAAGAGCTTCAACGGGCAGGTGCCTGCACCTGCTTTGTTATTGCCGGATATGGATGATGCTGCTACCGTAGCGGCACGTAAGGCGAACTTGCGAATTGAAAAGAGAAGCAGCGATGGCAGCTCCATACAGACCATAAATCCTGGTACTTCCGGCGTTGTATATAACGCTGATGCCGGGCGTTGGGAGGTGACTTTTAATGTAAGTGGTTTCAGTAGCTTCTATGTAAAAACCCAAACCGCTAACCTGGTATTACCGGTAACCTTTGGCCGTATAGCTGCTACGGTACAGGATAATGAATTGGATGTAAGCTGGCAAACCCTCTCAGAATCGAATAACGATCATTTTATAATAGAGGCTTCTGGCGACGGAGAGATTTTTAAAGCGATAGGGCAAACGCCCTCACTGGCAAAAGGCGGTAATGCAGATACAACCCTCAACTACCGGTTTCGGTTCAATACCCACAGTAATGGTATAGCAGCGATGCTCGGAGCAGGCCTTTTTGCGGGTTTACTGTCTTTGTTTAAAAGAAACCGGAAATGGGCAACAGCAGTGGCTGTAGCAGGTGTATTGAGTATTATTGCGTGCAATAAAGCGGAAGTGAAAGAAGTAAACGTTGGAAACAACCTCTTTATTCGTATAACACAGGTCGATAAAGATGGTACTGAAACTCAATCTGCCGTTGTAAAAGCGGTGAAGCATTAACCGGCTTGTTGAACAGGGAATTGCCTGCCTGGAAAATGGACTTCAATAAACTCAGTGATAAAGTCCTGGAAGACTTCTTTGTGAAGCAGGAAGAACCTCCGGTAAACACAAAGGTACAGGCTATGATGAACAGTTCCTGCCAGCCCAGGAAACAAGCAATATCATAGCCTGGTTTTCCCACTTTAACAAGTCAAAATTTAACCTGGTAAATGGCAGCGAAATGTTCAGATTATACCTTACATTTCAGTTGACTGCTGTAGTAAAGCATTAATTTTCCGCAATACTGCCGGCTATCTGATCCTTATGTAACAAGGCCCATTTGGTCAGAGCGCTGTTTTCATCTTTCAGATTAAGCTTACGACAAATACGGTGACGGTGATTCTTAACGGTGTGAGGACTGATAAATAAATCTGAAGCAATTTCCTGGGTACCCTTGTTTTGAGCAATTAACCGGATGACTTTAAGTTCAGTTGCACTGAGCACCTGTTCAAATGAGGATGCTTCACGCAGCTTTCCGATCCCTTGATTAGCGATCAGCGATGGCCAGGCCAGCTTCAGGCCTGCAAAGATGGTCGCTTCATCAACTGGTTTAATGATATAATTGAGCGGTTGGTGCGTAAGGGCCCGTTCGATCATACCTTTCGATTGATAAGAAGTAATGAAGATCACTTCAAATACATATTGTTGCCGGAGTTCTTCGATCAGTACGATGCCATCTTTATCTTCTTCCAGGTTGATATCGCACACAATCAGGTGAGGAAGAAATGCCGGCAAGCTATTCAAGACTTCTTCGCGGTTAAGCGCAATTACCGTACTGCAGTTAAAGTTTTCATTAATTTTATCCTCGATAAACCGGGCAATAATAATTTCATCTTCAATAATCAGGATCCGCATGCACATTTACGTTTTATTAGGAAAATTAAATTGATAATAGGTACCGTTGTGGCTATCTAATTGATAATGGCCTTTTAACTGTCGGGTAAGATCGGCAATAAGGGTCATTCCAAAACCTTTACGGGAATTGATAGCAATTCCTGTACCATTGTCCCGGAAATTCATATACCAGCATTCAGTTTCTGTTATTATGTCGACCTGTATCCGGGGCATAACCTGCTTTGAAAAAGCATGTTTATAGGAGTTGGTCAGAAGTTCTGTAACAATAAGTCCCACGCACAAACGGTCAGATGGGTTTAAAAGAGGACCTTCCTTTATATTCAGGGTGATGTCCACCGTTACGCTATGAGTAAACATATCTTTGGTATGCTTAATGATGCCTGCAAATAGTTTGTCACTGGACAAGGTATCACCATGGATGGGGTTAGCAGCACTAAGCTGGTCATTGGCCAGCATCATGGCATTGATACGGGATACATTGTCTTTTAATATATTACTGACGAAAACATCTTTGCTACCTTTGAGTTGAAGACTGTTGAGGCTATAGAGCAACTGCAGGTTATTCTTGACACGGTGGTTCAGCTCATTCATCAGCAATTCGATATGCTCACTTCTCCGGTGCAGCTCCATCGTTCGCTGGGTAACTTTGTCTTCTAAAAGCTGGTTTTGCTGTTCCTGCAATTGGTTGAGTTGTGCAAGGTAGGCTGCTTTTTCCTTTTCATTATTCCAGAGTTTACCGTTAATGCCGATCAGAAATAGCAAGCTGACGGTTATGAGTATACTGCCGGATAAAATATTAAATAAGCTATAAATTTTTTCTCCGACGATAAAGATGCCCGCGGATGCGAAGACTGCGATCGACAGGTAGATGATAACGCCATAAGCCAGGAAACGTTCCTGCCTGTCGAAACTCTTCCAGAGCAGCAGTACCCGGATGAGATAAATGGACTGGAGGATCAGGAAGCATCCGTTAAACTTACTCATGAGACTGAAATCGGCTGTTGTGTAATGGATCAGGAAGGATAAAACGGAAAGCAGGAGTATGCCCCATAATATCGCCCGGCCTATCCTGTAAAGAGGTGGGTTTTTTTCTTTTAGTTTCCAGAAGTTTAACAGCAGTAGATAGAATCCTGCCAGGCCCAAATGCAGGAAATGTATGATCAATCGCCAGCCCAGTTCAGGGCGGGAAGGGAAAACCCAGTCGATCAGGTAGCGACTTAACGCAAGATTGTACAGCAAAAGCCCGCAAATGAACAGAGCAAGCCACAGGTAGGGCCGGTACCGTGTGTTGATCCAACTGATCATTACATAGATCAATAGCAAAAAAGATGCGCCCTGGAACCAATAGTCAGCCAGCTCCGATTTGAATTTGGCTGCCATAAAACTATCGCGATCATCCAGCTCAAAGTCCAGGATGGGCTTGTATTGCTTGGTATGACGACTGCGGATTAATACCCGGTAATGAACACCCGCTTCCAGCCGGAACTGAAAATAAAAACGGTCGTCTCCCGGATATATATCTGTTGATGGCCGGAATGCTCCTGCTTTTCGGTGTGAGATGACTGCTCCCGGGATATCAGGCAGCAGGTAAAGGTCTGCATACGTAAGATGTTTGAAGGATAAAATTACTTCAGCATTGGTAGAGCTGTATAAATGAGTCAACAGCCAAAAGATATTGCCGGGCTTTGCAGCTGTAAAACCTTCGCCCGATTGGAAAATATCCGGGCATGTTAACAGCAGGCCGGGACTATACTGTGCCGCCTCATCTTCCACGATGCTGAGGTAGGGACGTATGCTAACCGCTTGGGCGGCTGCCTTAAAATGAATAGTACCTGATGTAGCAGATAACCTTCCGGCTACCATCAAAAAGAGCAAACAGAGAACTACGGCCCTTTGGGGATAATAAAATGATCTGTTTATTGAACCTAACCTGTTCGCTGATGACTGCACCATTAAAGTAAATAAGATCCCTGGATGTTTAGAGAAAATAGGGGTGCAAGCTAATTAATTTCACTTAGTATAATACAATTTAGAACCCCGGGGTCTATTGGCCCGGAGAGGCCTGCTGTATATCTTTTACGGGATAATGGTGGTTGCGGGACTAAGTACACAGGGAGAATTGTCGTGTTGGTGGACGCCACAAGTCATCGCTGTTCCCGAAATTGGGTCCGTATCCGGGTTTGGTTTTGTTCCGGACTATCATAAAGAATTGAAGGTAGAAGATCTGGTACCCGAAAGGATCGTTCAACACTTCAAATCCCCATAAAAATGGTTCAAAAAACTCCAGGGTCGTTCACCGAACTAAAGTATTTGCTTTGAAAATTTTCGAGTGAAAAACCATTGTGATTTTTTGAAAATTAAAGCTGGTATAGATCTGGTCATGATTACTATCTTTGTTCTCTCGAAAGAGGATACGGGATAAAATTTTAAATCATCTTGATACTATGAAAAAATTAGAAAACAAAGTAGCCTATATTACAGGTGGTACAAAGGGTATTGGTTTTGGAATAGCAAAGGCTTTACTGGAACATGGTATCAAAGTCGCAATTTCTGGCAGAGATATTGAAGCTGTTGAAAAAGCAAAACTAGCTTTGGGAAACCAGAATGTATTGGCCTTACAGGCTGATGTTAGAAATTTTAATGATGAAGTGAAGGCGGTTGAGCAAATCGTGGCAACGTACGGAAAATTAGATGTTGTTATTGCCAATGCAGGTTTGGAAAAATTTGCTTCGGTTGACGAATTGACGTTGGAAGATTGGAATGCCATGATAGATACCAATCTCACGGGTGTATTCCATACATTAAAAGCAACAGTTGACCAATTAAAACAGAATAAAGGATATTATATTTCAATTGCATCATTAGCAGGAACAAATTTCTTTGCACAGGCTGCAGGATATAACGCCTCAAAATTTGGAGTGGTTGGCTTTACACAGGCTGCAATGTTAGATCTGCGGAATTACGATATAAAATGTACAACCATTATGCCTGGTTCGGTTACTTCCCATTTTAACGGGCACATTCCCGATGAAGCAGATGAATGGAAAATTCAACCGTCAGATTTGGGACAAATCGTAGTGGATTTATTAAAAATGAACGCCAATGTTTTACCCAGCAAAATAGAAGTTCGTCCAACTAAAACAAAATAACCAAGCCAACGGGTAAACTGTTGACATGAGGTATTATGTTCCGAGCTTCAGGGTTCAAACATGTAAATTCAGCATTATATTCAGGAGTACACCATAACGCTATCATTTATATCTCCGCCAATCGCTCCAAACCCTCCAGAAATGGTTCGGAAAACTCCGGTCCCGGGTACAAAATGTTTTATTTGAACCGTTGCTGCCTTCTGAAAAGTATAATTTTCTTTTTCGGAACGATTCGACAAAAAAATGAACAAATTATACTATTAATTTTTTACTACTTGCAGTAGTAAAGTTTTGCTTAATTAAACACATCAATTGCTTTGAAATCGAATGTACGCTTGTCTTTGAAACTTTTGCATTATTAAGCTTAAGAACGGTTCCCTGATCTTTGTATCTTTAGCATAATATAACTGCTTTTTTTCAACGTTAAAACCTACGATCGATTTGCTGTAAATGATGTTCAATATTGCATATTGATAAAAAACATACATAGGGAGCAATATGTTATTTCTTTGTTTACCCAAGGAAGTGAGGAAGCGTTCAATGTAGTTGATGATCGCTATAAAAATCGTATTTACAGCCTGGCCCTGCGCTATTTGTCTTCTCCTGCACTTGTCGGGGAGGTTGTTCAGCTGGACCAGACAGGAGCTATAAGACGTTTACGTATACACTTACCAATTAAATCCATGAAAGTTTTGATGCGGAACATCTTTTTTTTACTGGCGATGGGAATGACCTCGCTGCTGAATGCACAGAAGGACGAAAAATTTAATGCAGATATCTGTATCTATGGTGGTACTTCTGCCGGTGTGATGGCTGCTTATACGGCGGCTCTTCAACAGAAGCGGGTGATATTGATCGAGCCCGGGCATCGCCTGGGAGGTTTATCTTCAGGCGGCCTGGGATTTACCGATATTGGTAATAAATATGTTGTTACGGGATTGGCCAGGGATTTTTACCGGCGTGTTGGAAAGCATTACGGGAAATTTGAGCAATGGATTTTTGAGCCTAAAGTGGCAGAGCAGGTTTTTTTGGATTATATCAAAAGATCGGGCTGTAAGGTTTTATACGGGAAGCGCCTGAATAAGGTGAATAAATCAGGGACCGTTATACAATCGGTCGTACTTGAAAATTCAGACGGTACACAAGGTACTGTTTTAGTAAAAGGCAGGCAATTCATCGATTGTTCTTATGAAGGTGATCTGATGGCCGGGGCTGGGGTGAGCTATACCACCGGGCGGGAGTCAAACGCTCAATATAATGAAACGGTAAATGGTGTGCAATTGAAAGACAAGCATCAGTTTCCTGATGGCGTGGATCCCTACAAGGTGCCCGGCGATCCGGAAAGCGGGTTGTTGTGGGGCATCAGTAGTGAGCCATTACAGGAATCCGGTTCCGGCGATCAAAAGATACAGGCCTATAATTTCAGGATCTGCCTGAGCAGCGATCCGCCAAATCAGCTGCCGATAGAACTGCCTGAAAATTATGACCCGGCAAAATACGAATTACTACTCCGTTATCTTTCTGTGAAACCGGTAAAGCATTTAGGCGAGATTTTGAAAATGGACCTGATGCCGAATCATAAAACGGATATCAATAACCAGGGGCCTTTCTCCACGGATATGATCGGCATGAACTACGCTTATCCTGATGGAGACTATGCGGTCAGGGATACTATTTTTAAGCAACATGTGGATTATACAAAAGGACTTTTATATTTTATAGGGCATGATCCGCGTATGTCGTCGCATATACGAGAACAAATGTTGCAATGGGGATATCCCAGAGATGAATACATAAAAACGCAGCACTGGACGCCTCAGCTGTATGTGCGCGAGGCCAGAAGGATGGTGGGGGCCTATGTAATGACACAGGCCAATTGCCAGGCAAAAGAGGTGGTGGAAGATGGAATTGGTATGGCTGCATACAATATGGATTCTCATAATGCACAACGCATTGTATGGAATGGCATGGTTAAAAACGAAGGGGATGTACAGATCAGGGGGATACAGCCTTACCCGATAGCGTACCGTTCTATAACGCCCGATCGCAAAGAGTGCACCAACCTGTTGGTTCCGGTATGCCTGTCTGCAAGCCATATGGCCTATGGCTCTATCCGCATGGAACCGGTATTTATGGTGCTGGCACAATCAGCGGCCACAGCGGCCGTAATGGCTATTGACAAAAAATCCGGGGTACAGGATGTGAACATCAGATCCCTGCAACAGCAATTAAGAGATAACCCGTTAGGAGATGGAAGCACTGCAGAAATACTGGTAGATGATGTGGATGTTACAACCATTAGCGGGCAATGGGAAAAAAGAAGTACAGGAGGTTATGGCCCTTCATTTTTATTGAACAGTACTAAGGCGGCAGCCAGCGTACGTTTTGAACCGTACATTAAAAAGTCGGGGAGGTATAATGTATATATTTATTATCCCCAATTGCCAAAAGCTTCAGATCAACTGGAAGTAAAAATACACGATGGCAAAAAGCAGGTATTAAAAACCATTCGCAGATCGGATATAAAAATAGCGGGCCAGACTTCAGGAGAATGGGTAGATGTTGGTGTATTTAGTTTACCTGAAGGCGACTCAAAAGTATATGTCGAAATAACGAACCGGCATGCCAATGGGGTAATAGCGGCCGATGCTGCTTTGTTCGTTCCTGTATCCAATCAAAATCCTGTAAGACAGAAATGAATCATTCAAGAAGGTATTTTTTAGAAAAAGGGATGGTATGCGTTGGAGGTCTTACGTTTGGAGGCTGTTTGTCTGCAATCGCAAGTGTGCCGGATAAAAAAAATGTAGTGCCTGTGGCGGATCAGCTTCCGGCAATCAACAAAGGCATTGGCGGAAACAATACCGTTGATTTGCTGAATCGCATGGACAAGGATTGCCTTGCATACAAGCCGCAACTTACTATTTTAATGGTAGGGACCAATGATATGAACAGTGTAAAGCATGTGCCATTGGATACTTATGAAAGCAACCTTTCAATAATTGCCGGTCGTATTGTGAAAAGCGGGAGCCGGCTGTTAATGATGACGATTTTGCCCATGTATGAGCCTTACCTGCTTACCCGCCATCCCGGATCTTTTTATCAACCTGAAGGAGTTGCTGAAAGAAGGAAGCAGGTAAACACCGTGATTAAAACCGTTGCCGGTCAATACAACGCAGTTTTTTTAGATATCGGGCAGCGGTTTGATGCCATCGGGAATGTTGGCACCGATGCTTCCTCCCTGATACAAAATGAAGCGAACGCAAATAAAACAGATGGTATTCATCCTACTGCAAACGGATACCGGTTTATCGCACTTTCGGTATTTGATTGTATCATGTACCACAGCCTTCCTAAAGAACAGATTGTATGTTTTGGCGATAGCATTACCAAAGGCGATGGCTCAAACGATCGTAATAGCTATCCCGGGTATTTAAACAAATTATTAACCATCATCTGATGATCATTCAGCACAAATATTATATGTTCAAAGCAAATCGTTTATCAATTATCGGAATTTTTACGGTACTGTCATTGTATTCAAATGCCCAGAAAGAAGCTTTTGAGATGACGCCTTCTGCAGCACAATCTGTTTTTTTAAAAACCGGCGAAAGCACCGGCGTTGCCTGGGTTATGCAAAAAGCGGATAAAACTGCATCGGGTGAAACGGTGTCTTCTTTGTCGTACAAGGCAGCAGGCTGGTTGCCGGCAATTGTTCCCGGAACGGTTTTAAACAGCCTTGTTCATAACAAGGAATATCCCGAACCCTATTATGGAGACAATAACCGCCGTTCGCGCAATCTTATACCCGATCTTCACGAAGCGGGGAACGATTTTTATCGTTATTGGTTCAGGACTTCATTTACGGTTCCTCCGGTATTAAATCGTGAAAAATTATGGTTGAAACTACATGGCATTAACTACAGGGCAGCTGTTTGGCTGAACGGGAAAAAGGTAGGCACGATGGCCGGTATGTTTGAGCCGGCCAATTTTGACATTACGGATATTGTAAACCGGAAAGGTCAAAATGTTTTAGCGGTAGAGGTGTTACCGGTAGATGTGCCGGGTGATGTGTATAGGAATAATAAAAAGCGCACCGGCGCCATTGGCGAGAACAATAATGGCGGTGATGGCGAGATCGGTAAAAATGTAACCATGCTGATGTCGGTAGGCTGGGACTTTACCACGCCGGACGGTATCCGCGACCGGAATACCGGTATATGGCGGGATGTGGAATTGTATACTACCGGCAATGTTATATTACAGCATCCCTTTGTGCAAACCAAGCTGCCATTGCCGGATACCAGTTTCTCTATGCAGACGGTAACGGTAGAAGTGCGCAATACAACGGACATTAAACAGAAAGGAAAAGTTGTTGGCACCATTGCCGGTACAGCCATTCGTTTAGAAAATGAGGTGGAGCTGCAACCAGGGGAAACAAGGTCCATTGTTTTCAGTCCCGACCAATATCCGCAGCTTCAACTAAAGCACCCTAAATTGTGGTGGCCGCTTCATAAGGGCAATCAGCATTTATATACGCTGAACCTTCAGTTCCTGCAGGGCGGCAGTGTTGCTCACGAATTAACGACGCGGTTTGGTGTGCGCGAGGTTCAAACCGATACGAATACGCCTGATCAATCACGCCGTTTTATAGTCAACGGGCACCCGGTATTCATCAGGGGTACCAACTGGGTACCTGAAGCCATGTTACGTACTTCTGCCAAAAGAACAAGAACAGAGCTTCGTTATACCCAACAGGCAGGCTTTAACCTGTTGCGTCTTTGGGCCGGTGGAATTGCAGAGTCTGACGAATTTTACAACGTTTGCGATGAGTTGGGGTTGCTGGTGTGGAATGAATTCTGGGTAACCGGTGATACACGTCCCCCTGCGGATACTGCGCTGTATTTTCAGAATGTACAGGCCACTGTTAAGCGAATCCGTTCGCATCCCTCAGTTGCTTATTATGTTGGTACTAATGAAGCTAAGGCAATTCCCGGAACAAAAGAAGTGATACAGGCATTGGATTCAACAATTGGTTATCAAGATGAATCAGAATGTTGCGGCATACATGACGGCAGCCCGTATAAATATGAAAATCCCATGCAGTATTTTGAAAATACAGCCTCTGCAAGGGGTAGCCGTGTAGACGGTTTTAACCCCGAGTATGGTACTCCCTGTTTGCCGTTGGCAGAATCCTTAAGGGAAATGATGCCTGAAAAGGATCTTTGGCCTATCAATGATTCGGTATGGAATTACCTGGACGGAAATGGTTTTCACAACGTGAACACGAAATACCGCGAAGCAGTGAACCAGTTAGGCCCTTCATCTTCTATTGATGAATATGCGCAAAAGGCACAACTGGTGGGTGCTATGAACTACCGCGCCATTTGCGAGGTATGGAACTATAATAAGTTTGGCTGGGGCGACCGCTTTGCTTCCGGTTTTTTGTTCTGGTATCACAACAGCCCGTTGCCGCAAACCGCCAGCCGTATGTACGACTGGTACCTGCGCCCTACAGCGGCATTGTACTATGCTCAAAATGGCCTTGCTCCTTTACATCCGCAGTTCGATTATTTGAAGAATACGGTTTCCGTGTATAATGATTACCGAAAGTCTTTTGCCGGTTATATGGTGGAAGCAAAGGTGTACGATTTTAACTCAAAGCTGGTGCAGCATCAATCCCAAAAAATAAACATCCCGGCAGACGGATTGGTAAAAGATGCGCTGAAGCTGGATTTTGATGCAAACATAACGCAGGTGCATTTTATTAAATTAATACTGAAGGCTCCTGATGGTAAAGAAATAGCTTCGTCTTTTTACTGGAGATCGAAAGATGCTTATAAAGGCGCCTGGACAATGACCGGTCCGGCTGTATCTGGTTTCTCAGATATCGGCAAACTGCCAAAAGCTGCTTTAACCGGCAACGTGAAAAAAAGAGTGGTTAACGGAAAGATGTTGTTGGGTGTGCACATCAAAAATACATCTGATAAAATAGCATTCTTTACACAGTTGCGCCTAACAGATAGTATGGATGCCGTATTGCCCGCTACATTCTATACCGATAATTTCTTTTCCCTGCTACCCGGCGAATCGAAAGCAATTACCATAGAAATAGCGGAAAACCACCGGAACAAAGCAAAACACCTGTCCGTACAGGCTATGAATTCAGATGCGGTCAATCTCAAGTTTTAAAAGTATAAACAGCATGGGTAGATCACAATGAAACCGGACCGGATATCGATTTTTGAAATAGCGAAACACCTGGGCGTTGCAACATCAACAGTATCACTTGTTGTAAATGGGAAGGGCAGGAGAACAGAATATTACAGGTGTAATCGTGCCGGATATTTCAGACCCACTATATTCAGGAATTGGCCGGGAAATCGAAAAGAAATTGCTTTTGCTGGGATTTAGCATGATTTTTATGAATAAAGGAAAAAACAACTATGAGTCCCAGTTCATGTACCGGAAAAAGGCTTTCGTGCAGCATACGGACTTTCTTACAGGCTGGGGGCAAACTGTAAACTGAATAAAGAAGAAGATAAGATAGACCTGCAGTTGAGCACTGAAAATTTTAATAATTTAAAGGGCGCGACTTTCAATATGTACAAGGGAATAGGTTATGAGGCAGAACCAGGGATATCGATGGGCCCGATAGCTTTTACAGGTATTTTTCCGGCGATAAAAGCGATCTGCATTTGGATGTGTAAGTGATATGCGGGCGCAGGAAACTACTGGTAAGTACACCGAAAATCCTGCGTCATGTTGAAAACCGGGATAACGCAAAAGCTTTAGTTATTGACTTGCAGGATCATGCTTATGGAAAGCCCTCCCGGACAGTTACCATAGATGCTGGTATGATTTTCTTTGATTGTTCAGGAGCAACGTGCTTTGGAGAAACGTTATGCAGGAATTGAAACGGGCGAAAATTCATATACCGATCCGGCAATGGGCGGCGTAAGCGAATCATTAAATTGATAACAATAAATGCGAAAGTATAGCTGTTGATTGCTGGAACCGGCCAACTACGCTAATCTGAATACAGCAACCACGTAGGTAAGAATATTGAAATGGTATTAGAAGGCCTATTTCAGTAATCGGATCTTAATATTCCTGTAGCTTACTTCATTACCATGATCCTGCAAAAGGATATGGCCTTTGTCGGCTTCTCCAAAATTTTTCCAGACCTTGTATTTGCTAACTTTAACCAGCTCCCGAAACTCAGGCGACTTGCGTTCATATTCCAGTACTTTTTTCCCGTTTAGCCAGTGCTCCACATGATTATTGGGATAAACAATTACTTTACCGGTATTCCATTCGCCGATAGGTCGGGTGGCCCCGGTCTTATCGGATGTTTTCAGATCGTAAAGAGAAGCTAATGTGCGGTTGCCATTGCGGCCCAGCTTAGCATCGGGATGAACCTCATCGTCGAGTATCTGATACTCCAGTCCAATTGCAGAGGCACCTGTTTTTTCTTTAAGGGTTACAAAATATTTCACCCCGCTGTTGGCTCCTTTGGTTAACTTAAAATCGAAGCTAAGTTCAAACGCGCTGTATTCATCTGTGGTGACAATGTCCCCTACATTCTGGGATTCTGATCCATCGGCCGCCTGGATAGTTAAGATACCATTCTTAATGATCCAGCCATTAGCCGCTGCAGGAAAGGTATTAGAATTGGCTCCGCGCCAGCCTCTGCTGGTTTTGCCATCAAATAATAGTTGCCAGCCTTCCTTTTTTTCTTTGGGAGTTAAGGTATTTATTTTTTGAGCCGATATGCTATTACCTGCAAATAATAGCACGGAAAAAGCAAATGCTTTACAGAGGATATGTATGTTCATGATGAGTTGTTTTAAGTTATAGTTGAATGAGACTGTTGGATACTGTTATATCCTCACTTGTTTAATATTTAAAAATTTTACCATTAGCCATCACTTCCTGTTTCTGTTCATCGAAGGTAGCTTTTGTACCGGTATGAGCCGCGGCTGTTGTCATAATATTGGCGATGCTGTGGCTGTAACCTGCTTCAACCGGGGCATTGGGTTGCTTACGGCTGCGCACACATTCCATCCAGTTGCGGACATGATTCGAAGTAAGCACATCGCCGCCCGTGTTGGCAGATGCTATCACCTGTTCATTATTGGGAAGGCTTAGATTAGGTAGCAGGTTAGATTTCATATTCATAGCAGCGGCCATCTTTTCGGTAAGGCCTCCTTTCGGTGATATTTTGTTCGTAATAAGATTGAGTTCACCACCATTAGAGTAGTAAATTTCTGCGGGGCGTTCCTCTCCGTTATGCATACGCGATCCGAAAGTTACCTGGAAGCCTTGCGACATATCATCCTGCGGGCCGTAATCAAAAACTGCCATGATCGTATCCCAGTTGCGGCGGCCGTCTTTCCATTGATAAATACCGCCGTTAGCTACCACGCTGCGTGGATGCCTGAGGCCGGTGAACCAATGTACAGTATCTACCTGGTGGCTCATCCACTGGCCGGGAAGGCCGGATGAATAAGGCCAGAACAGGCGGTATTCGAGGTATATGCGCGGATCGAATTTTTCAAAAGGTCGGTTCATGATAAAGCGATTCCAGTCGGTATCCTGTTCTTTCAGTACTTTAAGTAAGTCGGGGCGGCGCCAACGTCCTGGCTGGTTTACATTCCAGGTTAATTCAACCATAGTAATAGGTCCGAATTTACCGGATTTGATAAATTCATAAGCCGCATGATAGTTGGCTCCACTGCGGCGCTGCGAGCCTATCTGTACAATTTTCCCGGTTTCCTTTACCGCTTTAAGTGCCGCCCGGTTATCTTCCATCGTTTCTGCAAATGGCTTTTCAACATAGGCATCACAACCCGCTTTTACCGCTTCTATCGTATGCAGCGCATGCTGAAAGTCTGCAGTGCCTATAAAAACCGCATCTACCATTTTACTGTTATACATTTCCTCATTATTGCGGAAAGCCCTTACATCGTTTTGCATTTTTTCTTTCCACATAGCGGCTCCCTGTTCGCGGCGTAGCTTCCAGATATCCGATACAGCAACAACTTCAAAATTCAGCTCCTTATAATGGTTCATAAAGCAGGGCATATGAGAAAAGCGGTGACGATCTGAAAAACCTACTACACCAACCCGAACCCGCTCATTCGAACCCAGGATACGGCTGTAACTTTTAGCACTAAAAACCTTATTGGATAAGAAAATACCAGCGCCTGCTACAGACGCGTGTTTAATAAATGTACGACGTGATTTTTTCATCTGATTCATAAAAGTTTTGAGTATAATTATGATTGCAATCGAATAAGAAAGAAATCTGCAGCAGGAAGACTCACTGCCTCGCGAAAATAATAAAACGTCATAAACGATTCAACACGTTGTCGCCGGCATTGCCATAAACAGTAACATATACCTTTTAAAATCAATGTATTGCATGCAGGAGGTCTCATCTTTTTGAAACAATTAGACAAATAATTGAACAACGTGTATCCTGCCTGAAAAGCATGGCTATACTAACATAAAAAAAGAGTACAGGTTGCGAACAGGCATTTTTACTCCTT
Source organism: Niabella aquatica (assembly GCF_054779315.1). Taxonomy (NCBI): domain Bacteria; kingdom Pseudomonadati; phylum Bacteroidota; class Chitinophagia; order Chitinophagales; family Chitinophagaceae; genus Niabella; species Niabella aquatica. The sequence continues at coordinate 192,193 of NZ_BAAGYM010000006.1, read as the reverse complement.
TCTCCCAGGGTTTTAGATATTAAATATTTTTATAATTCATTATAAAGTGTTAAGGGAAATTGTTTTCATAAGGCAATTTGGAACGATTCGACAAAATGTTGAATAGGGTGTGCAAAAAATGTTCTGTTGTTTTACATCCTGGAAAATGCGAAGGTTTAAACGATTGCGTCTGTAACGCAAGACTCTTTAAAGCTTGCCAGAAGAGTGAACAGGCCATCTGCAATAACCTCACTATCAGAAATCATACGCTCGAATTTCATTTAGAAACGATTAAAAGACTATCATGAAGAAAAGTTTCAGAAGAATCAGGCAATGCGAGGCCTTCTCCCTGTGCCGAAAATGTTTATTACCAAAATTATCTCCGCTCCTGGTGTTTTTACTGTTGCTCTCTTCTGCCACCTACGCGCAGGAGCCGGTTACAACCGGGAAGGTTACAGACTCTCTGGGTACCGGCCTGGCTGATGTTACCGTGGCGGTAAAAGGAACCGGCGTTAGCACAAAGACGAGTACAACCGGCGATTTTAGTATCCGGGCAGGCACGGGCGCTGTTTTAGAAATATCGCACGTGAGCTACATTAGCCGGGAAATAGTGGTAGAGGGCTCCGGACCTTTAACTGTTGTGCTACAGCAGGCAGCTACAGGTCTGGAAGATGTAGTGGTGATCGGCTATGGTACAGCAAGAAAAAAAGACCTTACCGGTGCTATCACACAGATTAAGCCCGATAAAATTGCCGACGAAAACCCCCGAACAGTGCAGGATGTGTTAAGAGGCACGCCGGGCTTAACCATCGGGTTAGACGCATCGGCAAAAAGTGGCGGTACCATCAACATCCGCGGGCAACGCTCCGTATATACCGACGGCGGCCATAACAACCCGCTGATTGTATTGGATGGGATGATATTCTACGGCGAACTTTCGGAAATAAACCCCGATGATATCGAGCAGATTGATGTGCTTAAAGATGCGTCGGCAGCTGCCATCTATGGTGCGCAGTCTGCCAACGGGGTGCTTATCATCACCACCAAAAAAGGGAAAAAAGGCAAGCCCAAAATTAATTTCACTTCCAACTTCGGACTTTCAACTATGTCTGTTAATCGGCCGGTTTACGGACCCGAAGGGTATATAAAGTACAGGCAGGACTGGTACGTAGGCGCCACTTATGGTATCAACCCCACAACAGGAGAGTATCTGCCTTATCAGGTAGTTTCAAGTACTGAGCCCTCTTCGAACAAGCCGGGCTATTATGAAAAACCAACCCCGGAATTATTAGCCAGGTATGGCATAACAGAAGACCAGTGGAAAGCCTATTCGGTAAACGAGACAGGCGCCACCATAGACCAGATTTACGCGAAACGCCTCCTGCTGGACCATAACGTGTATAATAACTACCTTACCGGGAAAACCTTCGACTGGTACGACCATAGCTTCCGCAACGGTTTTAACCAGGATTATAATATCAGTGTTTCCGGTGCCAGCGACAGGATAAACTATTACATGTCCGCGGGGTACCTTAAAAACCAGGGTGTTATTATGAGCGATAATTACCGTGCGGTACGCTCCAACCTTAAAGTGGATGGAAAAATTACCGACTGGCTGAATATTGGTGCCAACGTAAATTTCCAGGACAGGTCGGATGGCAATATAGATTTGGACTGGAACAGGGCGATTACCTCCAACAGTCCCTTCGCGTCTTACAGGGATGAGAACGGGAACCTGGAGAAAAACCCGCAAGGCTCTGGCTATACCGGTTATACAAGAGGCTATAACTATGATTTTGACAGGCAGTACAGAGAATTGGAAAAAGGGTATACGGTTTTAAACACCATTCTAACAGCCAAAGTAAAGCTACCTTTTAATATCAACTATTCGTTCAATGTATCGCCCCGGTATCAATGGTTTTATGACCGGTTTTTTGAATCAGCTCAGCATCCTGACTGGGTACCGACTGGTATAGGGACAAACCGCGAACAGGCAAAACGTTTCGACTGGTCGATGAACAATACCATCAACTGGGAGCAGACTTTTGCTGACAAACATCGGGTAAATGTAACCCTCGTGCAGGAAGCCGAAGAGCGCCAATCCTGGAGGGATCGTATTGAAGCACGCAATATACTGCCCACGGATGCCCTCGGTCTTCACGAAACCGCCACAGGCGACAAACTGTTAAGTTCATTTGACTCAGAAGATACACGCCAGACAGCGGATGGTATGCTGGCCCGTTTATTCTATTCTTACGACGACAGGTATATGTTCACCGGCTCTGTACGCCGCGATGGGTATTCTGCTTTTGGCACTTCCAATCCCCGCGCCACTTTCCTCTCTGCCGCCCTGGGCTGGACCTTTACCAACGAAAAATTCTTTAACTGGAATACATTAAGCAATGGTAAGCTGCGCTTGTCCTACGGGCAAAACGGTAACCGTGCGCTTGCAAACCCCTATATAGCTTTAGCCGATTTAGCCTTGGGTACAGGTACACAGGGCTACATCAATGCCGCAGGCGACTATGTGCAGTATTATTACCTGCGTATATCCCGTATGGCCAATAAAAACCTGCAATGGGAAAAAACAGCTTCCTTTAATGTAGGCTTAGACCTGGGCTTTCTTAACAACCGTATCACTACTACATTGGATTATTTCCAGATGTCTACTACCGACATGATTATGAACCAGTCCCTACCCGATTTTGCAGGATTTTCCAGCGTTACCTCCAACCTGGGAGAAGTGCAGAACAACGGGTTTGAAATATCTGTAAACTCCCGCAACATAGCGCGGAAGGATTTTAGCTGGAACACCACTTTTGGTTTTTCCTACTACAAGAACAAAATCAAGCACCTTTATTACCGGTATGAGGATGTGCTGGATGCTAATGGCAACGTAGTGTCGAGCAAAGAAGTGAATGATAGGGACAACGGGTGGTTTATTGGCAAGCCTATAAGTGCGATATGGGATTACAAAGTAACCGGTATCTGGCAGGTAAGCGAGGCCGAAGAAGCTAAGAAATACGGGCAGCGTCCCGGCGACCCCAAAGTGGAAAACAGCTATACGGCAGATGATAGGGTAAATGCTGACCAAACCACCACTCCTGTTTACAATAATAACGACAAGCAGTTCCTCGGGCAAAAACAGGCGCCCGTAATGTGGTCTTTGCGTAATGATTTTACCTACAAAAATTTGAGCTTCTCTTTCAATATCTATTCCTACATGGGGCATAAAAGCCTGAACGGAGCTTACCTGAACCAGGATAACAACACATCGCTGGTAACGGCCGGGGCCAATACTTACGAAAAACCGTACTGGACAGCCGACAACTCCAGCGATTTCTGGGGGCGATTAGATGCAAGAGGACCTTCAGGCCTTAACGCACCCAAACGGGTATTTAACCGTTCCTTCGCCAGGTTAGACAATATAACCCTCGGATATACTCTTCCCGGTAAATTGCTCCAGTCAGTAAATATTGAAAACCTGAAAGTGTTTGGCTCCATACGTAATGTGGCGGTTTGGAAAAAAGACAAGAACTGGCGCTACTGGGACATTGAAAATACGAATGACCCCAATAGTGAAATTGGTGTAATTGCGCCACGGATATTTACACTTGGTTTAAACCTGAATTTTTAAATGAATGCAATATGAAATGAGCCATAAAAATTATTGAGCAATTGATATTAAGAGCGAAAATAATTTTTATAGCGAATTCCATCTGACAAGTAAAAACATAAAAACAGATGAAAAGGAATAAGTTTTATATATCATCAGCTTTATTAGTAACGGGTATATTATCCCTTACTATATTTCCCGGCTGTAAAAAAGAATTTTTGAAGCCCAACCCGCTTTCATTTTACGAGCCGGACAAAACATTTACCGACCGTGCCGGCATTGAGGCTACCGGCTATCTGCTGGACAGGCACTTGCGCGCCTACTGGAGCCATTTATCCACAAGAGACATTTCCGTGCCAATGAACACGGAGTATATGCTGTCTGATGTGGCAGTGTCCGGCAAAACGGACGATGGCGGTATTTTTGCCGATGTGTCTACCCGCCTTACGCCTACGGATGGTATGTTTGACAATGACGTGAACATGATAAGGTACTTTTGGGGTGAAACCTATAATGGTATCAAATACGCCAATACCATAACTACTTATATTGACAATGTGCCGGGCCTGGATGAAGCCTCCAAACAGCAGTTTCTGGGAAGGGCCTATTTTCACCGATCGTTCCGTTACCTGGCGCTTTGCTTCCAGTTTAAGGATGTGCCGCTGGTAACTAAAATTTTGCAGAATGGCCCTAAGCAGAACTATAAGACCACCAGTCGTGAAGCTATTCTCAACATGATCACTTCCGATATGGAGAAAGCGGTGGCATGGGTACCGGACCAGTCGCAAATGGCTTATATAGGTATGATAAACAAAGGCGCCTGCCGCCAGTTGCTGCTCAAGTGCTACCTCGCCACCGGCCAGTGGGACAAAGCCATTGCCCAGGCAGACACACTTATCAACAATTCCGGTTATAAGCTGATGAATACCACATTCGGCAGCTTTGACAATCCTGCCCCGGATACCTGGCCCATTACCCGCAACGTGGTATGGGACCTGCACCGCCCGATAAATAAAGCAATCAAAAATAATACGGAAGCCATCCTGGTAATGCCCAACCGCGAAAATACCGATGCTACTATCAGGTACAAATCCATGCGTAACTGGGGCCCCATGTGGAACCAGCCCGCTCTTAAATCCCCAAGCGGAAAAGTGCTGGGGGCCTACCCGAAGAGTGCCAAACAATACAATGCGAAATATGATATCCTGGGCGCTTTTGGCAGGGGTATTGGCATGATACGGCCTACACATTTTGCCCAGTACGGCCTTTGGGCGGTAAACGGGATAAATGACGCTACCGACCTGCGCCACAACAGCACCGTAGGCAACTGGGTGCGTATGGACTCAATGAAGTACAACGACCCTACCGATCCTTATTTCGGCCAAAACCTGAGGCTTTACAATGGCAACACGATTTTGTGTACAGATACCATACGTAGCTGGTTCGACTTTCCACAATATAAAATGTATATTGACGACCCCGTGTTTTTGGCAAATCCCAACTCCAACCGGAATGATGGCGGCGCTGCCGACTGGTATTGCTACCGCCTGGCAGAGACCTACCTGCTAAGGGCGGAAGCGCATTTCTACAAAGGGAATATAGCGCAGGCAACAAACGATGTAAACATGGTAAGGGCAAGGGCGCAGTGTAGCCAGCTTTATACCACTGTAAATATTGGCGATATTGTGAATGAGCGCGCAAGGGAACTATGGATGGAAGAATGGCGCCACATGGAGCTGAGCCGTATCTCTTACAGCCTGGCTTTAAGCGGCAAAAGCGATGAGTGGGGCAACACCTATAATGTAAATACCTTGTCCGAAAACAACTACTGGTACCAGCGTATTCAGCATTACAGCGATTATTACAATAAAAATAAGGTAACTGTAAGAGGAAGAAGTTATACTATAGCGCCGCATAATATCTACTGGCCCATTCCCCAATCGGCAATAGACGCCAATCTTTACGCCAAATTGCGCCAAACCCCCGGTTATAATGGTTATGACGCGAATACAGAAGTATGGACGAACTGGCAGGATGCAGTTGCTGATGAAAATACAAATTAAGAACAGCAGAAGTACAAATAATCGCTACGGATACCAGTGTTGTGCGTTGATCGTTTGCCACGCTTTGAGTGCTGTTAAAACATAGGTCAACGCTGACAAATACGGAGGTTATACAAAAACCAAATTTTAAAACAAGTCCAACAAAACAGAATTATGTATAAAAAACTATTGCTGTCGCTAATTACAGTTCTTTCATTCCGGTTTATGTTTGCGCAACAAAACCTCCTGTCTGGTTTCCAAAAAGGATTCAGTCCTCACGAAATAGGCAAAAAGCTGGCCTATCATTTTATAGATGGCCGGCACGACTTATACGCAGCAAAATACATTCACTATGCCGAAGTGTGCAGCTGGAACGGTGCGCTCGACTACGCAGTAAAAGTAAATGACCGAAAACTCATTAAGCTTCTGCAGGACAAGTTTGAGCCGTTTTTTACTTATGAAAAAGTACTGCTGCCACCCATGAATCATGTGGACTACAATATGTTTGGCAGCCTGGCACTGAAACTGTACCAGATAACGAAAGATGAACGCTACAGGAAAATGGGATTGGCATATGCCGATACGCAATGGGAGCTTCCAGAGAATGCAAACCGTGAGGAAAAGGCCTGGGCAGATAAAGGTTTTTCCTGGCAAACACGCCTGTGGATTGACGACATGTACATGATCACCGTAGTGCAGAATGAAGCCTACAAAGTAACCGGCGACCGTAAGTATATTGATCGTGCGGCAAAGGAAATGGTGATGTACCTGGATGAGCTGCAACGTCCCAATGGTCTTTTCTATCATGCGCCCGATGTACCTTATTACTGGGGCAGGGGCGATGGCTGGATGGCAGTAGGGATGCCCGACCTGCTAAGCTTGTTGCCGAAAGATCATAAGGATCGCCCGCGCATTATGCAAGGTTATCTGACCATGATGAAAAGCCTGAAAGAACACCAACGGCCCAGTGGTATGTGGAATCAGCTCATTAACGAGCCCGACTTCTGGCCGGAAACCTCTGGTACTGCAATGTTTACTTATGCTTTTATCCGCGGCATTCAGCATGGATGGTTAAATGCTGCAGAGTATGGCCCTGCTGCCCGTAAAGCATGGTTGGCAATGGTTCCATATATAGATGAGCGAAACAATGTAATGGAAGTTTGTATTGGTACGGGCAAAAAGAATGATAAAGAGCATTACCGCGATCGCCCGCGCAATGCAGGTGATTTCCATGGACAGGCACCTTACCTGTGGTGTGCAGCGGCACTCCTGGGAAAATAGCATTAGCTATAACAGCCTCTTTTTTAAAAAAGATATAATGAGACGAGTGTTTTTATTATTTCATTTAATTGTTCTTTTCCTGGCCTGTTCCAATGGCAGTAAGGAAGATGTAACAACAGAACCTGTCCAACAGGTGTTTGAAGGAAAAAGCCTGACAACTTTTGGAAACAGCATTACGGCGATTTGCCGGCCGATGAAGCCTATAAGTTAAATATATCTTTTAATGGACTAATAAAGCCATCCTTCATGTACAATGCCGGGTAAATGGCAGCTTAGAGTGCAATAGTAAAATCTGCCTATAAGGGGATTGCTTCCAGCAATAGCGATAAAGGTCTGGATATGTTGTTGAAGTTGCTGAACCCCGTTCGGGTCTATAAGTGGTATATGTTACATAATCATAATCAGCCGATCGTTGCATTCTGTATCATTGGGAGCTGGATACGGTATGCTAAAGTTCAATTTTTAATATCAGCCCTGCAGTGTAAATTTGTAAATTATGAGTAATAATAGTTTAAAGTTACTGTTTCTGATAGGTTGTTTTCCTGTTGTGCTGTTTGCAACAGCGCAGCATCAGCTTCCCGATTGGTCTTTAGGTCCATTCAAAAGGCCGGCTAATGTCAATCCTATTCTTTCCCCGGACGTACAAAGTGTTTTTCTCGATCCTATGAGTCAGAAAAAGGTGGCCTGGGAGGCAGGCGATGTTTTTAACCCTGCAGCAACAGTGAAAAATAATAAAATATATGTGCTGTATCGTGCAGAGGATAAATCCGGGGTCGGGATCGGTAAGCGCACTTCCAGGTTGGGAATGGCCGAAAGCGGGGATGGTATTAAAATGAAAAGAAGCCCGGAACCTGTTTTTTATCCGGATGAAGACGGGCAAAAGGAGAATGAATGGCCGGGCGGCTGTGAAGATCCGCGTATAGCGGTTACAGAAGATGGCCTATATGTAATGTTGTACACACAATGGAACCGGAAAGTGGCACGCCTCGCTGTGGCTACTTCCAGGGATCTGAAGAACTGGACGAAGCATGGACCCGCTTTTCAGAAAGCGCATAACGGAAAGTTTAAAGATATGTTCTGCAAGTCGGGATCTGTTGTGACTAAGATTGAGCATGGCAGGCAGGTGATCGCCAGGGTCAACGGGAAATACATGATGTACTGGGGCGAAAGATTTATGAACATTGCTGTTTCTGACGACCTGGTGAACTGGGTGCCCACTTTAAATACCACTGGTAACCTGGATATGATCGTACAACCCAGGAGGGGTTATTTTGATAGCGACCTGACGGAATGCGGCCCTCCTGCTATCATCACCAACAAAGGTATCCTGGTATTGTACAACGGAAAAAATAAAGGAAACAGCGATAGAGATACCAATTATACGGCCAATACATACGCAGCGGGGCAGGTGTTGTTCGACCTGAATAACCCTTCAAAAGTTATAGGCCGTTTGGATAAGCCGTTCTTTATTCCTACAGAGGCTTTTGAAAAAAGCGGTCAATACCCGGCCGGTACTGTTTTTATTGAAGGCCTCGTTTATTTCAAAAACAAATGGTTCCTGTATTACGGATGTGCAGATAGCAGGGTAGGTGTTGCCATTTTTGATCCAAAGGCTGACAATTAATCAATCTTATGAGGTATTGCGGGGAGCTTGTTGAAAAGTTTTTCTTTGTAAATTAATTTCTTGATTATTTAAATGGAACGTTCGGCGCATATTACAGCATGCCTGGCACGGGTTGCTTTGGGCGATGAAGCGTCTTTCGAAACGTTATTTCGACTTTACAAGGACAGGACATATTCAATAGCGTTGGTATATACTGAAAATAGAGAGGATGCAGAAGACGTTGTGCATGATGTTTTTTTTCGCATCTGGAAATACAGAGCCCGGCTAACGGCTATAAGAGATTTTAATGCGTGGATAGTTATTGTTACAAAATATCGTTCACTAACCGTTTTAAAGAAGAAAGCAAAAGAATACGTTCAGCGGGAAGCATTGATGAAATGTCTCAGGTTCGAAATCAATGATGCTGAGAGTTCTTTATTGGACAAAGAATTGCAGCAAATGCTTCATGCGCTGCTTAACCGTTTGCCCGCCCAACAACGGAAAATATTTGAATTGTCCAGATTACAGGGGCTTGACCGGCATACAATTGCCCAAAAACTGCGTTTATCTCCATCAACGGTGAGCGTTCACCTGACAAATGCCCTAAAAGCCATTCGTCTGCTCCTTAACCAGCAAGGTAATGTAGACCTGATTTGCTTATTTCTATTTCTTTATATCTGGGAATAAAAAAATATTTCAAATCAACTAATAATGTTTCCGATTTCGTGAGTCTGTATATAAATAACGGAACCGAAAGAATAATGATATGCTTGTATGAATAAGGGAAGATTGCGCCTGCTTTTTAAAAAATATATTCAAAAGGACATTTCTGATACAGAAAGAAGTGAGTTTTTTCATTTAGTTCATCAACCGATGGCTGATAAAATACTACGTGAATTCAGCCGCGAGTTTGATATTCCGGATAGGTTATGGGAAAGATTGCCTGAAGATGCTACGAAAAAAATTTTACAGTCAATTTTTAAGAATCAATCCCCAAATAATAAGCTCACCGTAGTGGAGAACGCTGATAAGGAAAATGTGAAAGTGGTGAAATGGTGGAAAACGATGGCTGCAGCTGTTGCAGTTTTGTTAGTAATCGTTGGAGCTGGATATTATTATTCTGGAGCTTATATTAAGAACAAGGCCAGTGCGATTGCTAAGGAAAATAGGGTGATAAAAGATGCTCCGCCCGGTAAAACAGGGGCCATACTCACGTTATCAAACGGTGAGTCATTTTTGCTGGATACGATACAGAATGCTACATTAAAGCCGGGTATTGTAAAGTCAGATAGTGTTTTGGAGTTAAATGGTGCCAATGAACTGAACGCAATGGTTGAAACCCCTATGGCCCGGCAGCAGACTTTACTGTTAAGTGATGGTACCCGGGTCTGGCTGAATGCAGGCTCTTCAATAAAATTCCCTCTGGCATTTAAACATGAAAGAAAAGTAGAAATTACAGGAGAAGCATTTTTTGAAGTAAGCCATGATGCCAGGCGTCCTTTTATTGTCAAAACAGGCAAAGAAGAAATTGTGGATTTAGGTACCCGCTTTAATGTGAATGCATACAAAGATGAGATGGGGGTAACTACCACACTGGTAGAAGGCCGTGTTCAGATAAACAACCATATTTTAAAACCCGGAGACCAGCATATTAATAATAGAATAAGTAAAGTAGATGTAAACGCTGTGATCGCGTGGGTATCTGGCTATTTTTATTTTGACCACACTGATTTAAAATCGGTGATGCGCCAGATATCAAGATGGTATAACGTTTCCGTTGAGTATCAGGGAAATATTCCTGTACAGTATTTTGACGGAGAGATCCAGCAAAGTCTCAATTTATCACAGGTTCTGGAATTATTAAATGCCACTGGCATTCACTATACTTTAGATGGCAAACGATTGACCATCCGGCCATAAAAAGAACCAGGTCGCAACTGACGATCGGGACCTGGTTTGCCATTTGAATTAAAGCAATTCCTTTTTTAAGGAACTAATGATGATTTGTTTAACCCAAACATTGCAAAAATATGCAAAAAAAACTTTTATTAAGAGCCAAACTACAAACTGTTTTAACTATGAAGCTGGTTGGTGTTTTATTGTTTGCCGCAAGTCTGCAGGTTAGTGCAGCTGCTAAATCACAAAGAATAAGTATTTCCGCAACAGGTACTAGTTTAAAAGAAGTCTTTAATAGTATAAAGAGGCAAAGCGGCTACGTGTTCTTTTATAAACACGGCACCTTACAAAATACAAAACAGTTGGATCTGCGCGTTAAAAATGCGGGAATTAATGAAGTTTTGGATTTATGCCTTAAAGACCAGCAACTGTCCTACCGGATTATCGACAAAACAGTTTTAATAGAGCCCTTAAGAAATCAAAAGTCCGTTGGAGTACCTGAACCAACATCTATACCTCTTATAAAAGAAAATTTAGTTCGCACTATAAGAGGGCGTGTAACAGATTCTACCGGAACTGCGATTGATGGCGTTTCTGTTACGGTCAAGGGCACTTCAAAAGGAACCGTAACCAACAAAAATGGTGAATACCAGATCGAGGTTGAGAAGGGAGAGGTCTTACAGTTTAGCTACGTGGGATATGAAGTACAGGAGGTGGTTATTGGGAACAAGTCAGAGATCAATATTCAATTAGAAGTAAAGAAAACGAGCCTGGTAGACGTTGTTGTAGTTGGTTATGGTACGCAAAAGAAAGCAGATGTAACAGGCTCCATCGCTACTGTTAGCGAAGAGGCGATCAGGTCCGTACCAGTGAGTAACTTAGTCAGCGCGCTCCAAAGCCAGGCTCCTGGTCTCGACATTCAAAAAGCTGGCGGAAAAAGCAGCCCGGGTGCAACGCCGTCTATCTCTATCAGAGGCCAGCGTTCTTTAGCTGCCGGTGCCACAGACGATGTGTTGTACGTAGTGGATGGTATACCTTTTAATGGCACGTATATCAATGATCTTAACCCGGATGACGTTACTTCCGTGAATATACTGAAAGACGCTTCTGCTACCGCTATATATGGATCGAGAGGTGCGAACGGCGTTATTCTGATCACTACTAAAAGAGGTAAAACCGGTGCCCCGGCCATCACTTATAGCGGATATGCCGGCGAAGTAAAAGTATTAGGTTATTATGATGTAATGGATCCGAAGACCTTTGAAACCTATAAAAAATGGGGAGTTTATAACGCGAATAATCCGAATACAATTGGTGCGCCCAACCCTTACAATGGTATAGATGATCCTAAGTTCTACACGGATGGTGTTACTTTTCTGCCTGATGAATTAGAAGGAATCAAAAACGGAACTTTTACTGACTGGCAAAAACTGATCTTTAAAAATGGCCTGCAAACCAATCATCAATTGAGCGTTTCTGGTGGTACACAAACGACCAAATACGCGATCTCTGCCGGTTTTTTTGACGAAACCGGGGTTTTCCCGGGGCAGTCATTTAAACGTTATTCGTTCAAGGTAAGTATAGACCAGCAATTAGGGAAAATATTTAAAATCGGGGTGAGTTCACTGAATACGGTCAGCAAGATCAACGGTGAAAGCATCAATCCGATCGCACAAGCACTAACCACCAGCCCGCTGACCGTTCCTTACGATGCCGACGGTAATCTTATTCCTTTTCCTAACGGCGGCTCGTTAATCTATAATCCCCTGGCTAACCTTGTACCAGGCGCAGTTGTTCAAAAACGTTCCCGTTACAATACTTTTACCACCGCTTATGTTGAAGCGCAGTTAACTCCGCATTTAAAATATCGTTTCAATGGCGGTATTGAATTAACGCCTGAAACTTACGGCGATTTTTATGGAAGCGCAACCTACCAAAATTTAAGCGGGCCTTCTACTGCGCGAAACACCAATTATGAGTTCTATGACTACACGCTTGAGAACCTTTTAATATACGAAAATACTTTTGCTCAAAAGCATCACTTAACGGCAACTGGCCTATTTAGCTATCAGGAAGATTATAAGGCATCAACGACTTTCAACTACAATAATATTTTAGCGGATTATATTCAATATTTTAACCCTGCGTTAGGCGCTAATCTTAGAGGTTCCGGCACGTATTCTATGTTTAACATTGTGTCTTTTATGGGACGTGTTAATTATGATTTTATGAGCAAATACCTGGTGACGCTGACTATGAGATCAGACGGCTCTTCTACATTAGCGCCTGGAAATAAATACCATCTTTTCCCATCAGCGGCTATCGGCTGGAATATCGCAGAGGAAAATTTCATGAAAAATATCCCATTGATATCAAACCTGAAACTGCGGGCTAGTTATGGAACTGTAGGAAATGCTGCAGTAGACCCCTATCAAACGCTGGGAGGGCTGGCCTTGATTAATTATAACTACGGAGGTACAAATGTAACAGGAACTTATCCCAATAATGTACCAAATCCAAAGCTTGGCTGGGAATATACCTCTACCGTTAATTTAGGTTTGGATTTTGGGTTACTTAACAACCGTATTTCCGGTTCAGTAGATGTTTATCGGCAACATACCACCGATCTGATCCTGCCCCAGAATTTACCGATCACTACCGGCTACACTTCCCAGTTTTTCGCGAATGTTGGACAAACAGAAAATCGTGGACTGGAAATTAACGTTAACTCCGTTAATATCAAGGCGAAGGACCGGAAAGGCTTCGGTTGGACAACCAATTTCAACATTACCTTTAACCGAAATAAGATATTAGCGCTGCAAGATGGTGTAACGCAGGACATTGGCAGTAACCGTTTCGTAGGTGCTCCGATCAACTCGCTTTACAACTATGTAAGGCTGGGTATCTGGCAAAATACTCCCGAAGATTCTGCCCTGGCCAAAAAGTACCAACTCAGCTTAACGGGGACAGGGTCGGTTATAGGTACGATCAAAGTTGCTGACCATAATGGCGATGATGTGATCAATTCAAATGACCGAATCATCGTGGGTAACCGCCAGCCGAAGTTTTTGGGCGGGTTTACAAATCGGTTCAGCTACCGTGGAATCGATTTGGCAGTGGTGGGCACTTACCGTGTAGGCGGTACGCAAATAGCTTCCTGGCTCCAACCGGGCAGCACCGTCAATGGACTAACCGCTAAGCCGAACAATTTGAATATTAATTATTGGACACCGTTCAATCATGAAAACACCTATCCGAAACCCATTTTTGGCTCCAACACACCGACCTATGGTGATTTGCTGGGATATTATAGTGCTACCTATCTGAAAATCCGGACGATCAGCTTAGGTTACACTGTTCCGCAAAGGATCGCCGACAAAATCACTGCTAAATCCCTGCGCTTCTACGCCACACTTAATGATGCGATTATTCTTTTTTCGCCGTTACACAATCGCTTCCCTGGAGCTGACCCTGAATCGGCAGGTACGCTTGGTGTGGATACACCGCCAACCAAGTCGATTTTATTTGGATTGAATGTTTCATTTTAATTTATAAGAGTATGAGATATAACATAAATAAACTTATTGCACTTTCTATCATCATATTGGTGAGCATAAGCTGTAAAAAGCAACTAATCGAAGATCCCCATTCTTTATTAATCCCACAGTATTTCAGTACCGCGCAAGGTTTTAAGTCAGGGCTGGATGCAGCCTACGCTGGAAACCGCAACATTTGGGGTACCGAAAATTTCATGACTATGACCGTACCCGGCACAGATGAATTCCAGTCCGGTGGTGGCGGCAACAAAGATTTTAATATCTATTCCACCAGCTTCGATGCCAGGAGTGGCTGGGTTTCGGGCATTTGGAATGCCTGTTATACCTTTATCAATAATTGCAACGGTGTTATCGACAACGGATCAACAGTTAGTGGGATTGATGCCGCGACAATACAAAAGAGTATTGCGGAGGCTAAGTTCCTGCGTGCCAATTTTTATTTTATTTTGGTACGTTTCTGGGGCCCGGTTACACTGAACAAAAACTTTATTACCGAACCCTCCACAAGTGCCTCCCGTGCGCCGATCGCCGATGTCTACAATTTTATTATTCAGGATCTTAAAGATGCCGTTGCCGGCTTGCCTCCAAGCCCGGTGCAGAACGGTGTGTTGCCAGGTAAAGCTACAGCGGCTGCCGCAAAACACTTGCTGGCAAAAGTTTATCTGACCAGGGCTTATTCTTCCGCTAAACAACCTGATGATTTTCAAAATGCCTACAATACAGCCAAAGGGCTTATCGAGGGCAGTGCTGGCTTAGGATTGGGTCTACTGCCTGATTTTGCCTCGGTATATGCAGAGGGAAATGAGGCAAACAAAGAAGTGCTCTGGAGTGTACAGCACACCTCCAACCTGACCTACAATAATAATAACAACGAGTTGAACTATCATTACGTCATGGGCTATGAAAATTTTCCGGGATTAGTTCGATCCATGGCTTACGGCCGTCCGTTTGCACGCGTTCAACCAACCAGCTGGATGAGTGATACTTGTTTTGCGGATAAAACCAACGATACCAGATATTTTAAAACCTTTCAATCGGTTTGGTTATCTAATTCTGCTGCCAAAATCCCTAAGGACAACAACGGCGTGCCTAAATATGCACTGGGCGACACAGCGATTTATATGCCTGGCGTTGATGTTAGTGATGCCAAAATTAATTCCAGCCGCTATCTTTTGCTGCCACCCCGGAAATACACCTTGCAATTATTCCCGACGATGCTCAAATACCAGGACACTAAAAGGGCAGGTATTAATGACCCGTCGATACGCCCCATCATTGCTTACCGGCTTGCAGAAACCTATCTGCTGGCCGCGGAGGCCGCAATTAATTTAAGCGATAATCTTAACGCGGCGAAATATATCAACGCAGTACGTGAAAGGGCCGCCTATCCCACCGGAAATGCCGCAGCTATGGACATCGCGCCTGCCAATGTAACACTCGATTATATTCTGGATGAACGGGCCCGTGAATTAGCCGGTGAGCAAACACGCTGGCTGGATCTGGTCAGAACAAATAAGTTGTTGGAAAGAGTGAGACTACACAATCCGGATGCTTCGGTGAATATCAAGGATATACATACCTTGAGGCCTATCCCACAAAGTCAAATAGATCGAATTATCACTGGCGATAAATATCCTCAAAACCCTGGTTACTAAATAACAGGTGCACATCCGGGTTCAGGCCCGGGTGTCATTAACATATCTCTATGGTGATAAATTATAAAAAACATTTTTTTTCATTCTTGTTATCCGGTGTGGTGCTGATCGGTTGCACCGTACAGCGCAACTTAAATAAGCCTTTCTTCTTTATTCAGATGCGGGATCCTCAGTTTGGTTTTTTTACCGCAGACAAAGACTTCGCAAAGGAAACGGACAATTTCGGGATGGCTATTGCCACGGCCAACCGGCTGCATCCTGCTTTTTTAATTGTTACCGGAGATCTGATTAATCATCCCGGAGATCCGGTACTACTGGCCGGGTATCAAGGTATCGCAGCCAGACCTGATTCTGCCATAAAATTGTATAATATACCCGGCAATCATGACATAACCAATCACCCTGCACCGGCCACACTGGACGCTTATCGCAAACGCTTTGGCCCGGACTATTATATATTCCGGCAGGGGAAGTTATTTGATATCGTTTTAAATTCCACGCTTAATGCCGATCCGTCCGGGGCAACCGATGCTGCAGCAGGGCAGGATAAATGGTTATTAAAGGCCCTGCAGCAAGCGAAAGCTTCAGGATGCAAGCATATTGTTGTATTTCAGCACCACCCGTGGTTCTTAAAAGACCCGGGCGAAAAGGACGGATATTATAATATAACCATTAAGCGACATAAAAAATACCTGCAGTTATTAAGTGACTATGGGGTGAGTTATATCTTCGCGGAGTATTTGTATTATAGCTCTTTCGGAAAGTTTGGCAGCACCGGATCAATAGGGCGTCCGTTGGGTAAAGATCCCTCGGGCTTCCGTATGGTTATAGCAGGTGCTGATCATATCGAATATCAGTACTATAGCCTGGATTCTATCCCAAGCGAGGTTAAATCTTAATATAAAAAAGACAATAATGTTATGAAGAAACGAAGAGATTTTATAAAAAAAATGGCGATTACATCAGCCGGAGTTATGGCAGGGAACAGCCTGTTGGGCATGAGCGCCAAAAGCTACCGCAATATTATTGGCGCCAACGAACGGATCCATATAGCCATCCTCGGATTAAATGGCCGCGGTACCAGCATGGCAGGCACCTTTGCGCGGCAAAAAGATGCAGAGATACTTACACTTTGCGATGTTGATACGCGTGTATTTACCAAAGCCCTAAAAGCTGTTGCAGGTCATCAGCAAATAAAAACCCCAAAAACCGAAGGCGATTGTCGCAAGGTGATGCAGGACAAAAATATTGACGCTATCTACATTGCCACGCCCGATCACTGGCATACGCCCCTTACCATTATGGGTTGTCAGGCTGGTAAGCATGTATATGTTGAGAAGCCACTAAGCCATAACCCGCATGAGGGTGAACTGGCTATTGCTGCTGCCAGGAAATATAACCGGGTAGTGCAAATGGGTGCGCAACGCCGTTCGGCACCTATACTGACCGAGGGTATACAGCAGTTGCACGAAGGTATTATTGGCAGGGTTTACTATGCTAAAACCTGGTATACTAACGATCGTAAACCCACTTTCCTGAAACCCAGCACCGCCCCCGCAGAACTTAACTACGACCTGTGGCAAGGCCCTGCGCCACGCCTGGCTTACCAGGATGGGCTGATCCATTATAACTGGCATTGGTTCTGGCATTGGGGCACCGGCGAGGCGTTGAACAATGGTACGCACGAGGTTGACGTGGCCCGCTGGGGATTGGGCGTAGATTATCCTCTAAAAGTAACCTCCTCGGGTGGCCGTTATGCGTTTAATGATGATTGGC
This sequence comes from Niabella aquatica, assembly GCF_054779315.1. NCBI lineage: Bacteria > Pseudomonadati > Bacteroidota > Chitinophagia > Chitinophagales > Chitinophagaceae > Niabella > Niabella aquatica. Next base: position 174,788 of record NZ_BAAGYM010000006.1, on the reverse strand, counting down.
AAACACCGGATACTCAGGTAGTGACGCTGGAATATCCCGACCGCAAAATGATTATGTGGGAGAGCAGCAGCGTTAATGGCCGTAAAATCGAAGGCGAAGAACGCGGGATCATTTTTTATGGCGAAAACGGAAGCCTAAGCACCGGGACCGATGCCTACAAAGTGTTTGATTTGAAAGGCAAACTGGTAAAAGAGGTTGGCGCAAAAACAAAAGAAGAAGCTTTTGCAGGACGCAATACTGCCAGTGTGAGCCTGAGTTTGGATAGCCTGCACGTAGCCGATTTTTTGGATGCGATACGCAATAACCGTAAGCCAAATTGCGATGTGGAAACCGGGCATAAAAGCATCATAGGCATGCAGCTAAGCAATATTGCCTGGCGCGTGGGCCGCGAATTGCGTCTTGATCCAAAGAACGGCCATATCCTGAACGATCCGGAAGCGCAAAAGCTATGGCAACGCAGCTACGAGCCGGGATGGGAACCTAAAGTTTAATAGCAACTATCAATATAATCTGTATAACTATCAATTTCAAAATATGATACATTCTCTCAAAAAAGGATTACTGACCATGGGTTTGATAGGAGGCCTGGTCTGCAGCCAGGCATTCGCCCAAAAGCAGCTCTTCCCGGAAGCACCAGGTATAGTTTCATACACTTACAGAACCCAGTTTGCCAAAGATGTACCCGGCACACTGGATATGATAAAAGGTAACAAGATAACCGATGTCGAATTTTCGAGCCTGTTTAAACAAACCCCTGAAGATTTGCGCAAAATGTGCGATGCCAGGGGGCTCAAATGTTCGTCATACGGAGTAAGTTATGATGATTTGGTCGGTAAAACTGACGAGGTAGGCCGAACTGCCAAAACATTAGGTGCAAGCTATGTCAGAATAGCATCCATTCCTCATAAAGCCCCTTTTACGCTGGATGATGCCAAAAAGGCCGTCGCAGATTTTAACAAGTATGGTAAATTGCTGAAGGACAATTATGGCCTTACTTTCATTTATCATAATCACGGTTTTGAGTTTCAGCCTTATGAAGACGGAACCTTGTATGATTACCTGCTGAAAAATACGGATCCTAAATATGTAAGTATGGAACTCGATATCCTGTGGGCATTTTTACCAGGACAGGACCCGGCAGCTTTGCTGGCTAAATACGGTAGCCGCTACAAAGCCCTGCACATGAAAGACTTGAAAAAAGGTGTAGAACGTGGCAGCCTTTCAGGAGGTACCGCGAAGGATAACGATGTGATTTTAGGCACCGGCCAAATTGATATCCCGGCGATAATAAAAGCTGCACGTAAAGCCGGAGTAAAACATTATTACATTGAAGATGAAAGCAGTTTATCGGTTACGCAAGTGCCCGAAAGCATAAAATACCTGAATAGCTTAAAGAAAGACTAAAACAGCGTTCTTAGTTTCCATTTCGTTGCGTTGTTAAAAGTTTACACAAATAGCCTGGATAGATCTCCTTTCAATAAAACGGTAACCATTAGGCGTTTGGGTGTATACCGTCTGTTTTATTCGCGTTCAATTTATTCTGGATCAGGGATTTTTATCTATTCGTTTAATTACCTCGTTTACCTGGTCACGACAGCCTGCTGCTCCTTCCGGTTCATAGAATGCTTTAGGATGGCGGGTAAATAAATAGGGTTCATAACAGGGTAAAATGGTCATCATTAAAAGCTTGCTGCTCCAAAGTACCCGCATAATAAGGGGTATTCAAAAACTTACGCAAAGTCGGCATTTTACAATGATGTAATTAAAAAAACATCTTGTAAACTGTTTTAATACGATAACAAGGCGGTTTAGATGCCCGGAATCGGTTGCCCGTTAGTAAATAAAGAGAAAGCCTTATACCTGCTTACTCTCTGTATAATGAATTGAAATATTCGATGGGCGACATTTTAGAATACTTTTGAAAATTTCGCCTGCAGTTCAGGTATTTCAGGTGGATGCCAATATCGGGCCATGGCAAGAGAGAAGCAGCCGACCTGGCAGAAGAGCCCACCCTCCGCTATAAGGATTAAATAATACTTAAAAAAGTGTGGATTTAGCAGTAAAGAATTTTCGTCATCCAGATGAGGCGAAAGAGAAGATAAAAAGCTCATTGCTTCAGGGGTAAGTCAACCTGGATCGGTTCTTGTTTTATTCCTTAGTCAAAATCTTTATTTTTTTATTATTGCTGGCCGTTTCTTTTCCCCATTGAGCGATAGATCTAAGCAAGGGAACAAGTGTTCTGCCAAAGTCTGTCAGTTCATAGTCCACCTTCAACGGAGGTTTGCTGGTATGGACGGTACGTTTAACCAGACCGTCCTCTTCCAGTTCTTTTAGCTGCAGGGATATTGTTCGCTCAGTTACCATTGGAAGTTCTTTTCTCAATTCACTGTATCGTTTTTTTTTAATTAGGTGAATAAGAATTACCGCCTTCCATTTGCCGCCTATATACTTCATTGTCAGGCTGGTACTACATGGATATTGTTTGTTGTCTATACAATACATCGGCTACTATCATTTTTGACCGTTATTGTAAAGATACAGGACTATATTTATGTTTGTAACAGGAAAAAGTATAGTATAATTAACAATTATAGAAAATGAAAGCAATTATTTTAAACGAAACCGGAGGGGCGGACCAATTAACACTCTCAGCATTGCCCTTACCGGAAATCAAAGAAAACGAAGTCCTTATAAAAGTAAAGGCAATCAGTATCAACCCTGTGGACTACAAGACCCGCACGAGCCAATCGATGGTTCAGAATTTCTATGGCGGAAGATACCCGGTTGTTCTGGGCTGGGATGTATCAGGTGTGGTGGAACAGTCCAACTCTGGTAAGTTTAAGATTGGCGATGAGGTTTTTGGCATGATCAACTTTCCCGGTAACGGAAGTGCTTATGCCGAATATGTAGCCGCGTCTGACCAGCATATTGCACTTAAACCCCAAAATATATCGCACGAGGATGCGGCGGCTGCTACGCTTGCGGCACTGACTGCCTGGCAGGTGCTGGTTGCTTACGGTGGACTGACCCGGGGGCAGAAAGTGCTTGTACACGCGGCTTCGGGTGGAGTGGGGCATTATGCTACACAGATCGCAAAGGCGCTTGGTGCTTATGTCATAGGCACCTCATCGGCAAAAAACAGGGACTTTGTACTTGCCAATGGAGCTGATGAGCACATTGACTACGTCAAAGAAGATTTAGTAAAAGCAGTGGCTGATGTTGACTTGATACTGGACACAATAGGTGGTCAAAATGCACTTAAATCGGTTCGGGTTGCCAAGGAAGGAGGAAAGGTCATCTGCATCACTAACGGTAATTTTCCGCAGGAATACCTGGATGAAGCCGCCGGAAAAAATGTAGCGCTTTTCTTTATCCTTGTTAAATCTTCTGCTACGGATATGGAAATCATTGCCGAAATGCTGGAAAAGGGTACGCTTAAATCACACATATCTGAAATTTTCCCGTTTGAAGAAATGCCAAATGCCCACAAAGCCCTTGAAACGGGAAGAACGGTAGGCAAGATTGTTATTACGCCGTAAATTAATAACGAACAGAAATATAATATAAGGGGTAGCGTTTGGCATGTAAGCTAAAGCGCTGCCTTTTAGTTGAATCGATGGAGACAGGATCCATTAATTAAAGGCTGCCCTGAACGCAGAAGGAGTTATATCTGTTTTATTCTTGAACAGCTTACTAAAACCCTGAGGGTGTTCAAATCCAAGCTCGAAAGCTATTTCGTTAATGGAAAGCTTTGTGGTGGATAATTTTTCCTTTGCCAGCTCGATTATTTTATTGTGAATATGCTGTTGCGTAGTTTCTCCGGTTAATGTCTTTAAAAGCCCGCTGAGGTAACTCGGGGAAATACATAAGGTTTCTGAAACAAATTGTACAGTATGAATACCTTTTTCCACTATATCGTGACGCATATAGTCATTCAGGAGTTTCTCCATACGCCCTAAGATCTCGTGATTGGTTACATTTCTCGTGATAAATTGTCTTTGATAAAACCGTTCTGAATAATTCAGGAGTGTTTCTATATGCGATATGATAATGCTCTGGCTGAATTTATCCAGGTTAACCTGGCACTCCTGCCCGATATTGCTGATGATATTGTTCAACGTATCTTCTTCTCTTTCAGAAAGAAAAAGAGCTTCATTTGTGTTGTAATCAAAAAAATCATGTTGCTTAATGGTAGAAGCCAGGTGACTGTTCCAAAGAAAATCGGGCTGTATTAATAATAACCATCCGGTATGCTGTGGTGGAATATCCCGGCTGTGCTGAATGCTGAAAAGTTGTTTCGGCGCTAAAAAAAACAGGACACCCGAATCAAAGTCGTATTGCTGTTGACCATATCTTATTTTCGTACGTTTTAGCGAGATGGAGTAAAAATCAAGAATAAAACTATCAGACCCTCCATTTGTACGGGGTTGTATTTTGCTGTAGTCCACAACGCTGATCATGGGGTGCTGTGGTTGGGCCAGTTCCCTTTATTGGGGAACGCGCTAATGGTTTTTATCGGCCTGGGCTCTTCGCTTTTCATTTTCCCAAAGTTATTTTTTTAACGTAAAAGCCCTGGCAAACTCTTCAGCAAATTCCTCCAGTTTTACTTTTCCAGGTTGTGGTTGATGTAGATCGTAATCTTCACGAAGTTTTCCTGTATGAATGGCGTCACCTAATTCTATTAGTTTTTCGCAGTATTCATCTGGCAAGCCGGTTTTTTTTAAGTTATTCAAAACGTCCTGCTTTGGTAAGGTGACCCACTTTAGATCCGGTTTGTCAATAGCGTTTCCAATTACCGTTGCAATTTCATTACAGGTTCTGTCATCGCTTCCAACATAGCGGACACCGTGGATGTTTGATCCCTTAACCAGCTCTTCTGCAGCCGCTTCCGCAATATCTTTGGGAGACGCCAATGCTACCTGGTCGTTATCTCCATAAACAGCGCCTATAAATCCTGCTGTTCTGATCATAGGAATGAAGGCGAGCAGATTATAATAAAAGGAAGTTGGACGGAGGTGAGTGAGTTGTATACCGGGAATGGTATTCAGGATTTGCTCAACCTGATAAGACCCGGCGATAAATCCCGTACCAGATGGTAAATGCGCTCCGTAGCTGCTCAGATGCACTACTCTTTTTACCCCGGTTTCCACGATAGCTGCTTTATAATTCGCGCCGAGTTTTTTATAGTAAGCGATCTGATCTGGTTGTGTATAGCTGGGTGGGATCATACAGAATGCAGCGTCTGCACCAGCAAAAGCTATTTTCATAAACGCTATGTCTTCCAGTGAGCCTATTGAAGGTGTTGCTCCCAGTTTTTCAATTTCGTATCGCTTTTCCGCATTGCTGCTGATAACTATTACCAAATGTCCATTTTCAATTAGTAATTGACATAGTGGCCTGCCTATATGCCCTAAAGAACCTGTAATTGCTATTCTCATTTTTATTGATTTTATAATTGCAAAGTTCTTTGCTGATATGCTTACCGAGGTATCCGGATCTACTTTTGTTTTATCCAAAAGCACTCAGATAGCCAACCCGGGGAGTTTCCTTTAAGTTGTTCGTAGAACTCATAACTTTTTCCCAAGTAACTGACGTAAAAATCGATTGGATGACACTGTTTCATAAAGTATGTAAGTTAAAATCGAGTCTTAACGGGTTCGATTACACGATCGGCTACGTTTGTATGCGATTTACCAGGTTTCGCCGGGGCAACCAAGCCGAAAGTTGGAAGAGTTGTATAATAAAAAGAATAAAAGAATAAAGGAGTTACTTTTAAATGAATCACCGGATGATTTCGGGTTCAACATTGCTACCTGGACGGGGTCATTGTTAATAGGGTGGGGCAGGGAGCATTTTGGAGTAGACTATAAAAAAGCCCAGATATGCAATATTATTCATTCGCTGGGGCTAAGTTATCAAAAAGATAGCGGCATTTTCCCTGAGGCGGGCGAAGAAAAACAGAGGATTTTTAAAGAAGGGTTTAAAAAACTGCTCGAAGAAAAGGCTGATGCTGCTTTGCTTTATGAAGATGAGTTTTCCTTATCCAATACGGCCACTGTTAGTTATCAATGGTCTGCAAAAGGTAAACAACCCGAGTTGTCTTGTAAAAAAAGTAAAAGAGAGCGCCAAACGGCCTTTTGCTGTTTGAATTATAATACAGGGCAGATGACCATAAGTTTTACAGATAAAGACAATAGTAAAACATTCAAAAAATTTCTGCGTAAGGTCTTATCTGAATATAGAGATGTGTCGAAAGTAATAATGGTACTGGATAACATAGCCTATCATCATGCTCATAGAATCAAATACTGGGTAGAAGCTCAACCTAAATTGGAATTGTACTTTTTACCAGCATACAGCCCTGATCTGAACGCAGTAGAAAGAGCCTGGTGGTATGTGAGAAAGAAAATAACACATAACAGGTTTGTCAAATCATTAAACGAACGAAAGGTCGCATTTTGGAAAATGTTTTCACACTATCAAAAACCAAACAAGGATATGACAACAGTTTGTGAAGTCAATTATTAGACTTTATGTAACTTCCATGAATAAAATGAATTGATGCTGAAAAACAAGGATAGAAGTTTGCTGCGTTGTTTTAGAGACTCGCTTCAAAATAGGCGTAAAAGCCCTTTTTTGTTTTAGGTATCTTTAAGCAGTAAAAGAAAAAAGCCTTTAGCACATAAGCTAAAGGCTTGATTTTCAGTGTAGCGGGAACGAGAGTTGAACTCGTGACCTCAGGGTTATGAATCCTGCGCTCTAACCGCCTGAGCTACCCCGCCAACGGGCCGCGAAAATAGAGATATTTTTTTGAATAACGAAATGATTTTTAAAGGGAATTTTCTATAATCTCATCCATATAAATGGCACTATGACTTTCGTTGAAAATACACCTTCCATCTTTTATTAGCAATGCCTGGGGCGACTCATGGGCTACCTCGTATTTCTCCGCAATAGCATTGGAAATATCCCTGTTAGCGATCAGATCAAGGTAATAGAAGTCTATATTTTCAGGAAGGGTACCTTTATACAGCCTGTTTTTAATTACTGAACTTATAGAACAACGTGTGCTGTGTTTAAAGATCAGCTGAGGTTTGCTGAATGACTTTTTATTGATCTCATCCAGTTGTGCTTCTCTGTCTAAAATGATCCAACTCATACTTTGTATTTAAATGGCCGTTCGAACGGGAACGGCCTTATTCAGTTACAATCTTTTCAAAATTTCTTCTCCAATAGCATCTGTTCCCAAAATTTTATCTTTAGGAGTAGCCGCATCTGCTATATCGCCGGTTCTGAAACCTTCTTTTAATACGGCATCTACCGCATTAATTACGGCAGTACTTTCTTCTTTCAAGCCAAAAGAGATATCTAACAGTAAAGCTGCTGAAAGTACGGAGGCCATAGGATTGGCTACACCTTTTCCGGTAATGTCGTGTGCCGAACCGTGAATAGGCTCATAAACCCCTGTACCATCGCCAACCGATGCAGAGGCAAGCATGCCCATAGAACCGGCAATCTGAGATGCTTCATCAGTTAAAATATCACCAAATAAATTAGCGGTTACCACCACATCAAACCGTTTCGGGTCTTTTATTAGCAGCATGGCCACAGCATCTACAAACTGGTGCTCTACCTGAACCTCAGGATAATCTTTTGCTACCTGCTGTACCACTTCACGCCAAAGGCGGCTTGTTTCCAGTACATTAGCCTTATCCACACTGCACACTTTTTTATTACGTGTCATGGCCGCATCAAAAGCTTTACGTGCAATCCGCTCTACTTCATACCTGCTGTATTCGGCATGATCATAAGCCGTATCACCATCGTTCTTTCTTCCCTTCTCCCCAAAATAAATATCCCCCGTTAGCTCACGGAAAAACAGAATATCAGCGCCTTTTAAGATTTCCGGTTTTATACTGGATGCATCGAGCAGCTCATCAAAAAGCTTAATAGGACGCAGGTTGGCATACAGCCCCAGTTCTTTACGCATTTTAAGCAGTCCCTGTTCCGGTCTTACTTTTGCCGAAGGGTCATTGTCGTATTTAGGATGACCTACTGCTCCGAAAAGCACAGCATCACTATCTTTCATTTTCTGCAGGCTTTCGTCAGGCAACGCTTCACCGGTAGCTTCAATAGCCACATGCCCGATCAGGGCCTCGTCATAGGTAAACTCATGACCAAACTTTTCGGCGATTTTATCCAATACCTTTTTACCAACCGCGGTTACTTCCTGTCCAATCCCGTCCCCGGGAACTATTAGGATGTTTTTTTTCATCTGCTTATTTTATTTTTTATAGTATTTATCTGTGTCCTGTTTTAAAGCTATGGATAGTAAATAGCCGGTTAAAAGACTTTCTGTTATGAGTTCACCGCCATCTTCCAGTGTTCCTAAAATTACATTATATTTCCAGTTATACTGAACAATAGCAAGCCGGTGCACCTGGTCTATCACAATAGCACAAAATAAGAATAAAGCCAGTAATATAAATATGGCTTTTGAATGTTTCCTGAATAGCGCATCTCCTTTTTTGTAAGCTTCAAAAACCGGGGCCATAAAAATAAAGCCTAAAAATGCAGCGGCAAAAAGCTCCATGATTTTTCCGCCGCGCCTCCCGCTGGTCATACCAAACACATCATAGAAAAAATGGCCCAGAGCTCCATGTATCCTGAACACATCTTCGAGAAACAGGAAAATGAAAACCAGTATCCAGGTAAAGTATTTCTTTTCTTTTCTGAACAGGGCGATCATTGCGAGTGCAAGGATCATAATGATCCATTTGAAATTCTGAAAATCCTCGGCATAGCTGTCATCCACTTCTATTTCATACAGCCGCGGGTCTGGAAAAGGATGATAAAAATTAATTACATTAAGAACAATGAGTACAATGTCTATCGCCAGTAAAATAAATAACGGTATAAAATATTTTATGTTATGGAGCTTTTTCAAATCTTTTACGCTTTAGTGAACTCGTTGTGTCTGCCTTGAAGAAAGGCCTATGCCTATAGTAATTTTATGTACTGTACCCGAATAATCTAAAAAATTATTCTTAAGGGGTGTCGCAATAAAGTCATAACCTATACGGATGGATGTGGTAGCTATGGTACCCCGTGGATAATAGCTGCCATTGCTGTTATCTTTTGTTTTAAGCTTAATATCACTGATAAAACCAATGTTACCGGATATATTGGTTTTTATACCGGCGCCTTTGTAATCGGGCTCTTTGTTGGTGTCGGTGTTAGGATCCAGCCCAAACACACCGATGCCCAATAAGGGTGCAAATGCAAAATTTTTACGATCCACTATATATTTGCCTCCAGATAAATTTACCTGGCCGCCTATAGCCTTTGAATGTTTAGGCCAGGTTGTTTCATTGGCAGGCATATCGGTTTTGGTTTTGCTAAAGCCTATGGAAAGATTTAACTGGTAAACCCAGTTTCTTCTGATAGCTTCCAGGGATAAACCAAACAGGGTAGGGTGCCTGTAATAATCAGTTAAATTGCCGGTAAATAAAAATTTTCCCATATACAAGGAATACGCAAACCCATTTTGGGTTATTTCATATTTTACCCTGATAAACCGCCTGGTAAAACCAGCGTATTCGCTGTTAGGATACCGGCTCAAAAAATCATCAGCAAGCTGGTTCAGTTCTTCCCTGTTTCTTTTTTCATCTGTATTTTCTGATAAAAGATACCGCAGCTTCATCAGCAGAAACGATTTTTCTTCTTCGCCAAGCTTCGCACTTCTAATATGTTGTAAAAGTGTATCTTTTTTTTCAATCGATTTTTCAATCAGCTTGGGTATTAGATAGTCCCGTTGTGGCGGGATCTGCAGGTTTTTATTATTGCTAAGGCTATCCAGCCTCAGCGATTTATCAGAAAGCAGAATAGTTTCATAGTCTTCCAGCCAGTAAGAAAGCAACCAGAATTCGATAGGATAGAGGGCCAGATAATCGTTATTGTCAAGCATCAGCAGCCGGTCCATTTCTAACATGATCCCCAGCTTATCATCTTCCATGAACTTATCCAGTAATATTCTTCTCGTTTTTGCGATCTCCTCCGATTTCGTCATTGCAACGGCGGGACTGTTTTGGGCAAAGCTCCCTGAAACAACAGAAATAAAGAAAAGAAGCCAAATTATTTTCCGCATATTCGTTTTTTACCTATGATGCCGTACCTTATAAAAATACACAGTTTATATCAGGTTCAGCATTTTTTGTGTGGCTTTTATAGCTGCCACCGTTTGATCGCTATCTAAACCCGTAGTGGTAAATTCACGTCCGTTCAGCTCCCAGGTAATTAAGGTTTCACAAAGGGCATCAGTTTTGCCGCCCGGCGGAATACGTACAATATAATCGAGCAGTTTGGGCAGCGGCAATTTTTTCTTGGAATAGATCTTCTGGAGCGCCTTCATAAAAGCATCATACTGCCCGTCGCCGGAACCGTTTTCTTCCATCACACCGTCCTCGAACCGTACCCGTACGGTGGTTGAAGGACGCATATGCTTGGAATGGGTGAGTACATAATCTTCAACCAGCACTTTTTCTACAATAGTATGACTGTCTAAAACATCGGATATAATATAAGGCAGGTCATCCTGCGTAACAGTTTCCTTTAGGTCTCCAAGCTCAATAATGCGCTGGGTCACGGTTTTCAGGTCATCATCAGACAGCTGTATACCCAACTGGGCCAGGTTATTTTCAATATTAGCTTTGCCGGAGGTTTTACCTAATGCATATTTGCGCTTACGTCCAAAACGTTCGGGCATCAGGTCGTTATAATAAAGATTTTTCTTTTTATCGCCATCAGCATGAATGCCGGCGGTTTGCGTAAATACATTTTCCCCTACCACGGGTTTGTTAGCAGAGATCCTGAAACCGGAAAATGCTTCTACCAACCGGCTTACTTTATAAAGCGCCTTTTCATTTACTGATATTTTTACATTTTTCTGGAAATCATTCAATACGGCCACTACACTTTCCAATGGCGTGTTTCCTGCCCGCTCGCCCATACCATTTACGGTAAGGTGCAAACCTTTTACACCCGCTTTTACAGCTTCCAAAGCATTAGCCACGCTAAGGTCATAGTCATTATGACCGTGGAAATCGAAGTGCAGGGATGGATAACGTGCTACTATTTCTGAAAGAAATGCCGAAGTTTCGGAAGGAACTAATATGCCCAGTGTATCAGGTAATAAAATCCTTTTGACCGGCTGGGTTTGCAGAAAATCTATATACTGGAACACATAGTGCTTGGAATGGCGCATACCATTGCTCCAGTCTTCGAGGTATACATTGCAGTCAATACCCTTTCTAGCAGCCAGCTTTACAACAGCCGCAATTTCGCTGAAATGCTGTTCGGGTGTTTTTTTAAGCTGGTTGGTTAAATGATTTAACGATCCTTTTGTTAGCAGGTTCATTACCCTGGCACCGGCTTTTTGCATCCATTTAATAGAAGTGTCACCATCTACAAAAGTCAGCACTTCCACTTTATCTATAAGTCCGTTGGTTTTAGCCCAGTCGGTGATCTTTTTTACGGCCTGCAGCTCACCTTCCGATACACGGGCAGAGGCAATTTCTATCCTGTCTACTTTTACTTCCAACAACAGCAACTGTGCAATGGTCAGCTTTTCCTGTGCTGAAAATGATACACCGCTGGTCTGTTCTCCATCCCGCAGCGTGGTATCCATTATTTCAATGTGTCTTGGAGCCTGCCTATTCTGTACATTCATTACTCTAATTATCTTCGTCTATTTTTATTATTCGCTCAGCTTGCAGTGTGGAAGAGATCGTGGCATACGAACTGAAAATAAGCTCATCATTCAGATCAATACATACTTTTTTCTGAAAAATCAGTTATTTCTTTTTTCATATCCTGCAGATAATCAATATCATCGAAGCCATTCATTAAATTATGCTTTTTATAGCCATTAATATCAAAAGATTCACTTTGGCCGGTTGATAAGATCGTAACTTTCTGTTCGGGTAGGTTTACCTCAATTTCTGCTTTAGGATCTGCCTCTATGGCTTTGAAAATTTCGTCCAGAAATGCCTCGCTTACCGTAACAGGAAGAATACCCACATTCAATGAGTTTCCTTTGAAAATGTCTGCAAAAAAACTGGAGATAACGCACCTGAATCCATAATCATAAATAGCCCATGCTGCGTGTTCACGGCTAGATCCGCTGCCGAAGTTTTTGCCAGCTGCCAGTATCTTTCCGGAATAGATCGGATTATTTAATACAAAATCCTGCTTGGGCGTGTCATCATTGTTATAACGCCAGTCACGAAACAGGTTATCGCCAAAACCTTTGCGCTCGGTCGCTTTTAAAAAGCGGGCAGGTATGATCTGGTCTGTATCCACATTTTCGATAGGTAAAGGAACTACTGTGGACGTTAATACGGTAAATTTATCGTAAGCCATATTGTAACTTGTAATTTGTGATTTATGATTTTCGGTTTTAAGTTGACCTTATTTTTGTCATCAGTCTACTTATATCTGCTGATCTAAGCTGTAGCTTCTTCTATCAGCTCCCTCGGGTCGGTAACCACACCGGTAACCGCTACAGCCGCTGCAACATAGGGGCTTGCCAGCAAGGTACGTGCGCCGGGACCCTGGCGGCCTTCAAAGTTCCGGTTGCTGGTACTTACCGCGTATTTGCCGGCTGGGATTTTATCATCGTTCATTGCCAGACAAGCAGAACATCCGGGCTGCCTCAATTCAAAGCCGGCTTCGGTAAGGATATCTAAAATGCCTTCTTCTTTAATCTGGGCCTCTACAATGTGCGAACCGGGAACGAGCCATGCAGTAATATTATCCGCTTTCTTTTTCCCTTTCACAATTGATGCAAAAGCACGGAAATCTTCAATACGGCCATTCGTACAGCTACCTAAAAATACATAATCTATTTTCTTCCCAATCAATTGATCCTCTTCGTTGAAATCCATATAAGCTAAAGATTTTTTGTAGGATGCTTCCCCGTCTTTAACTTCTGAGGCTTTAGGTATTTTCCTGGTAATGCCGGTACCTAAACCCGGATTGGTTCCGTAAGTGATCTGAGGCTCAATATCAGCACCGTTAAAAGTGAGTTCATAGTCGAAAACGGCACCAGCATCTGTTTTTAATGTTTTCCAGTAAGCGAGCGCCTTATCCCAGGCCTCACCCTTTGGTGCTTTATCCCGGCCTTTTATATAGTTGTAAGTAGTTTCGTCGGGTGCTATCATACCGCCACGCGCACCCATTTCAATAGACATATTACAAACGGTCATGCGTCCTTCCATGCTCATATTTTCAAAAACCTCACCCGCATATTCGGCAAAATATCCTGTAGCACCGCTTGCGGTAATTTGGGAGATGATGTATAAAGCCACATCTTTTGGTAAAACACCTTTGCCCAATTTGCCGTTAATGGTAATACGCATTTTCTTAGGTTTGGGCTGCATGATGCATTGAGAGGATAGCACCATTTCTACTTCAGAAGTACCAATACCAAAAGCAATACTTCCAAATGCGCCGTGCGTGGAAGTGTGCGAATCACCGCAAACAATGGTCATGCCAGGCTGGGTGATGCCATTTTCGGGTCCTACTACGTGTACAATACCGTTTTTCGGGCTTCCTAACGCCCAGATAGAGATACCATATTTTTCCGCATTGCTGGATAATGCTGCCAATTGTTTGGCAGACAGGGGATCGTTTACCGGTAAATGCTGGTTGATGGTAGGTGTGTTATGATCGGCGGTGGCAAAAGTGCGTTGTGGGTACATTACGCCAATTCCCCTGCTCTCAATTCCCAGAAAAGCGACGGGGCTTGTTACTTCGTGAATAAAATGACGGTCGATAAACAATACATCAGGTCCGTCTTCAATTTTTCTTACCACATGGGCATCCCAAACCTTATCAAACAAAGTAGTTGGATTTGTACTCATTTGTAATAAATTCTTATAGTTAAAAATATCAATGCAAACGCTGCTTTTCGAAAGCATGTAAAGGTAGCAATTATTTAAAGTAAAATGAAGGGAACCGGCTGGTTTTTAACCAGTGTGCTATGTGGATGCACTATATTGGAAATTGTAAATACTCTAAACCAGACTAATGCAAAGAAGTGTGGAGTGCACTGCTTATTATAGTATTATTAATTTTATAAATTACTTATTATAAAATAATTATGAAATATATATTTACATAAATATAATATATGGTTTAGCTGATACATGTCTGCTGGAAAATGTAATAATAATTTGGATACTGTAATTGAAGTATCATTTTATACCAGACTTCAATTCTTTTACCATTACAAAATCATTCATCCAAAAGCCATTACCGATATCAATATCTTCTGTTTTTACAACTTTGTAGCCCTGGCTTTTGTAAAAATCCACAGCAGTATTTTGACGGTTTACATTAAGATAGAGGGCACCCGCGCCATAGTTTTTTACCAATTGCTCTATATATTGCAGCTGGTACTTTCCCAATCCTTTTCCATGCAGCTGATGCGAAAGATAAATTTTGTGCAGTTTGTATGATGTGTTATCTTTTTTTTCAATGGCCGTATAGCCTACATCTTCCCCTTTATAATTAAGAATATAAAATACTATGCCACGTTGCAGCTCTTTTTCAAGAACAGGAATGGCATACATCATTTCCATCATGTAAGCAATTTGTTGTTGAGAAAGAATGTGTTCAAAAGATCTTGGCCAAATGGACGTTGCCAGGTAATGTATCTTATCAATTTCACCTTTTTGACATTTACGGATCATGCAATTTTCGGCAGCTGACATTTTTCAAAGTTAATACCTCTCAGCGTTTTACGGGTATGATCTTTTGACAGGGTGTATAACAAAATCAACCTGTTACAGATCACAAAAGTAAAATATAATGTGTTATTATATCAGCGCGGCTCTTCTTCCTGTATCCTATGCACGTTGTTATTAACGTCATGTAATATTCCTCCTCTCTTGTCACAGGCAGGCTTACATAATGGAAAGGCTTTGGTGATCCGGAGTTAATCGGACCCTTTTAATGTGAACAAATCATACGATAGTGAGAAATTGATTACAAAGTTTTTAATATCGCTTATAGCTTTCTCTTTGGTGATACCGGTCAGCCCTTTTTCCAAACCTACCTGTGCAGAGAGTTTCTCCGTAATCTTATAACCTGCAAGAAGCCCTATACCAATATCAAATCTTTTGTGATAGGCATCATTGAATTGAGCTTTCTTTTTTTCTATACCTTCTACTTTGCTGTACAGGGATGTACTATAGGCAAAATAAGGTCCTGCGCCTGCATAAAATTTGTTGGATGCTCGCCCGAAGCTGTACACTGCATAAAGAGGGAGTTCGATGTAAACATAGCCACTGGTCCATTTTTTACGATTCTCTTCTGTATCGGTCATCCCTCCGTCCGCTACATCGATCAGCTTTTTGTAGCGGGCTCCTTTACTGCTGTACAGCAACCCTGTTTGGACGGAAAGGTTATTAATTACATCCATGTCTACATTAAGTCCCACATGATATCCCGGTTTTATCAGCTGATCTTTACGGCTATTCTTTCCGGTAAACTTCGAGGCATTAAAGCCTGCTCTCAAACCCAGATCTACCGTTTGCTGGGCCCGCGCCGCGCTGGCGAATAAAAGCATAACACAGATGCTGATAATTGTTGTTGTTTTCGCTGTCATTATTTTTATATGATGTTTATGTTATTTAATTGATCACCAATATATCATTGATCCGGGAAAGAAGCGGGTACAGCGTTGGTTCGCCATTTTTCCAGTAAATCCCTCCTTTGCTGGATGTACCACACACATATACATTATTACCGGCTACATAAATGGCAACGGGCTGTACAGCCGTGGTTCCTTCAGGTACCTTCAGCGGTACTTTGGTTTGATTCTTCCAGTACACGGGTTTGTTTCCGCTTTCTTCAAAGCCGCAGATATAGATATCATTCCCGCTTTTAATGATCGCCCTGGCGTTAGCGTTGCCAGTTGGAGCAATATCCAATGGCATTACCGTTCCGTTTTTCCAGAAAAGCGCCACGCTTTTAGAGGCTTCAGTAGCACTGTATATATTACCGTATCCAACGGCATATACATCATTTCCATCTACCAGTATGTCCATTACATAAGCATAATCTGCCGTACCATAGGGCAGCGACACTTTCGTATCGTTTTTCCAGTAGGTAGGCCGGTCCTTTAAATATGGTGCCTGGTTAATGCGTATCTCTTCATAACCGCCCATGTACACATCGCCGTTATTCACATATATACATTGCACCGACGTGGGATAATCGCCTCTGGGTATAAAATGCTGCTGGCCATCTTTCCAAAAACAGGACATGCGTTCGGTAGCTCCGGTAGCTTTATTATCTTCATAACCGGCAATGTAAACGCTTTTATTGTGCATGAAAATATCATAGGCCCTGGCATTTTTACTGCCATTGGTCAATTCAACAGCGGTTTGGTTTTTCCAGTATTTGGCTACAAGCCGTTTTTGATTAAATTCATTAAGCGATCCGGTACTTTCAAAGCCTACAGAATATATATCCTTCTCCAGGAAAGCCAGTTTATAATTGTCAGCAATATTCGACCTGTTGGTCAGCGCTTTTGCCTCCGCATCTTTTACATGAAGTGCCAGAATGTCATTATAAGCCCAAACCTGAGCACCGGATAGATATACGCCCGGATCAGGCTTTTGTTCCACGGGATCGGGTTCTTTTGGTTTACGCGGTTTGTCTTTTTCACACGCTGATAATAATATCATGAATATCAGTGCAAGGAATAATATGTTTTTTTTCATTGCTTGTTTAGTTAATTGTTTCATGCTTGTTCTTCAATACCGCACAAGAAAAGAGGGGTGTGCCCGCAAAATTTTTTGACAATATGTACAATCGTTATGGCTGTGTGGGCGATGTACCATTCGTAGCCGGCTTTTTAAATTTTTCATAATTTCATATTTATTTAGCTATATCTGAATAGAAGGCAAAAGGTCATCACCTTTTAATCCATTTTTTCTGCAGGCAATTCCTGGAAAACAGGCGAGGGGCAAATTTTTTTAACTTGATGTAGATATTCGTGCTGTTATAGCATTTGATCAGATCGCATACATCTTGTTGTACCCGTTTTGATTTATTTCACAACGGTGTACTTGCTGGTGCATCATTGATTGCTATGCCGAATGGTTTACCGGATATTGCTGGTACACATTCGTTTATTAAGGCTGGAAACAAATTTTCCCGCTGCTCAAAAATAACGGGGACTCCCATTACCTGCTGCCTGGTATCTCAATGGCAGCCACCCCTGAACGCGACAGGATAAAACCATAATTATATATTGGTTATCAAATAGTAATAGAAGAATATATCATACAACGGGAATGGGAATATTTAAGATTCGTGTTTGAAAGGCAGCCAGCTGTTTATGAATAACACGAAAATATGATCAAAACCGAAGGGGTTGACTGTTTTCAGGGAATAAAAAAAGCACCAAAATAAATTGGTGCTTTTAAAAAAAACTGAAAGCAGTTTATGCTAATTTCTTTTTCAGGTTTTCGTCGATAGCTTCTAAAAACTCTTCGGTATATAGATAATCTTTACCGTGCTCTACTTTATTACCATGGATACAAACAGCAAGATCCTTGGTCATTTTCCCTTCTTCTACTGTTTCAATACAAACGGCTTCTAAAGCATCAGCAAAATCAATTAAAGGCTGGTTGCTGTCTAATTTACCCCGGAAAGCCAAACCTCTGGTCCAGGCAAAGATGCTGGCAATAGGATTGGTGCTGGTGGGATTGCCTTTCTGATGCTCACGATAATGGCGTGTTACAGTGCCATGTGCCGCTTCAGCTTCCATCGTTTTACCATCGGGTGTAATGAGTACAGAGGTCATCAGGCCCAACGAGCCGAAGCCCTGGGCTACCGTATCGCTTTGTACATCGCCATCGTAGTTTTTACATGCCCATACAAAATTGCCGTTCCATTTCAAGGCGCTGGCCACCATATCATCGATCAGGCGGTGCTCGTAAGTAATGCCAGCTTCATCAAATTGTGCTTTGAATTCGTTTTCGTAAATTTCCTGGAAGATGTCCTTAAAGCGGCCGTCATATTTTTTAAGGATGGTATTTTTAGTAGAAAGATACAAAGGCCATTTTTTACTCAATGCCATATTAAAGCAACTGCGGGCAAAGCCTTTAATGCTTTCATCGGTATTGTACATCGTAAGAGCCACACCGTCTCCTTTATAGTTATATACGTCAAAGGTCTGGGGCTCGCCACCATCTTCAGGAGTAAAGGTCATGGTTAATTTTCCTTTTCCCTTGATCACGGTATCTGTAGCGCGGTACTGGTCGCCGAATGCATGACGGCCTACAATAATGGGGGCCGTCCAGTTGGTAACCAGGCGTGGAATGTTTTTTATTACTATCGGTTCCCGAAATACAGTTCCGTCTAAAATATTACGGATGGTTCCATTAGGACTTTTCCACATTTGTTTCAGGTTAAACTCTTTTACACGTGCTTCGTCGGGAGTAATGGTTGCACATTTAATGCCCACGCCATGCTCTTTAATAGCATGAGCGGCATCAACAGTTACCTGGTCATTCGTAGCATCGCGATGCTCAATGCCAAGGTCAAAATATTTAATATCTACATCTACATAAGGCAGTATCAGCTTGTCTTTAATAAATTTCCAGATGATGCGCGTCATCTCATCACCATCAAGTTCTACAACAGGATTAGCTACTTTAATTTTTTGAGCCATAGATAAATCTTTTAAAATTTTTGATTGCGGCAAATCTACATATAAAAGATTAATACACCATAATGGCACATTAGAATAAAACGCAAATATCAAGATATCATGACCAGAATCAGTATTTGATGCAGATCAATTTTTATTACCTTTGATTACATGGCAGTTAATGAAAAGATTGCAGGGGAATTCATAAAGTTTCTACGACACTTTGTACCTCTCACAGACAATGAAATAAAAAAGGAGCTGCTTCCTATCGTCAACGTTAGGGAGTTTACCAAAAAACAGGTTATTGCCGAAGCGGGCCAGGTTGAAAATTATATGAATTTCATCAACCAGGGGCTGATCCGGAAATATTATAAGGCAGGGCAAGATGAGCATATTGTGCAGATCTCAAGAGAAGGGCACCTGATCAGCAGCCAGGAGTCTTTTTATACACGTACTCCTTCCGAGTATATAATAGATGCTATTGAGCCTACTATATTACTTTCGCTTACTTATGAAGATATGGAACGGCTTTTTCAATCGAGCCACAGTTTCGAGCGCCTGGGCCGCCTGGTAACAGTACATACCATGGTATTGAAAGATAAATGGCAAACCAGCCTGATCATGCAGGCTCCCCGGGAAAGATTTTTAAATTTTGTAGAGAGCCACCATGAGATATTACAGCGGGTACCTCAAAAATATATTGCCTCTTACCTGAACATAAAACCCGAAACATTTAGCCGGTTTAAGCATCTGCTCAGAACAAAAAGGCCTGTATCCTGATGAATAAACGCCTCAGTTTTGTACTATTAAAACCGGTATCTTAATTAAATGGCGGAGATTATTGATGGTTTCGCCGTAAATCAGGTCCTTAAAGCCTTTATGTCCGTGTGCACCGATCACTAAAAGCTCTGCATCGGATTCATTGATGATCTTTGCAATGCTGTCTGCAGTGTTCCCAAAGCCCAGCCTGGCTTCAGCCTTGTAGCCTTTTTGCTGCAACTGTTCCACATAATTGTTAAGAAACTCTTTGTCGCTAAGCGTTTCATTATCTGCACTTTCATAATAGTTGGCACCGCCGGCCACACTTTCTGTTATATGAATCAGCATAAAAACACAGCCCGGCGCTCCCTGTGACAAAGCATGATTAATTACCTGTTGATCCAGCTCTTCGAAATCAACCGTAATAGCAATTTTATTGCGGGCTGCTACGGGCTGTATTTCCAAAGCCCCCGGTTGGTTATGTATTGTTATTTTTTGAAGGGCCCTCCTTTTCTTTTGAAGCGGGTAATAAGTAGTATAAAATAACAATACAACAAAGCCAGCAGCGCCCAGGATAATAAGGCTTTTCCATAATAAATTGTCTGATGCAGTAAAATAATCGGCCGCCTGTTCAACGATCAGCCTTATATTTAAATAAATCAATACTATTGTAATGAGCCATGCCGAAATTTTTACCACAGGCTTGATAGCAAATTTTCCCATAGTAGCTTTATCACTTACAAAATGAATCAGCGGTATAATGGCAAATCCCAGCTGCATACTCAGTATCACCTGGCTAAAAATCAGCAGGCTATCCACCTCTTTCTCTCCATTAATTAATATAACTAATGCGGCAGGTATTACAGCTATTAAACGGGTTATGAGCCTGCGTATAATGGGATTGATACGTAACCGGAGGTATCCCTCCATCACAATTTGCCCGGCAAGAGTGCCTGTTATAGTACTGCTTTGGCCTGCAGCAATAAGCGCTACAGCAAACAGCTTGGCAGCAAAGGTACTTCCCAGTTGCTGGGGAAGAAGCTCGTAAGCCTGCTTGATTTCTCCCACATCCGAACGGCCGGTTTTATAGAATACTGCTGCCGCAAGTATAAGAATGGCCGCATTTACCAAAAAGGCCATATTCAGGGCCACGGCGCTGTCGATAAAATTGAGCTTTAAAGCTTTTTTGATACTTTTTTCATCAGTATTGAATTTTCTTGTCTGCACCAGTGCCGAATGGAGGTAAAGGTTGTGCGGCATCACTGTAGCACCGATAATACCTATGGCGATATACAGTGCGGTATCGTTCTCAAGATGTGGTACAAAGCCCGATACTATTTCTGACGGGTCGGGCTTTGCCACGATAATCTGTATAAGAAAAGACATGGCTATAACGAAAATGAGGCCAATGATAAAAGCTTCCAGCTTGCGCATTCCTAACCGCTGCAATGCAATCAGTAAAAAAGTGTCTAATGCCGTAATAAGAACCCCCCAGATCAGTGGCATACCGGTAAGCAGCTGCAGGCCTATGGCCATTCCCAGTATCTCTGCAAGATCTGTTGCCGCAATAGCCACTTCGGCAAGTATATAAAGCGCAAGGTTCACTTTTTTAGGATATGTTTCCCTGTTCGCCTGTGCCAGGTCGCGGTTGCGGACAATGCCCAGCCTGGCTGAAAGGCTCTGCAATAACAGCGCCATAATATTGCTCATAACCAGCACCCACAATAAAGAGTAGCCAAACTGGCTACCCCCCGCCAGGTCTGTGGCCCAGTTCCCGGGATCCATATAGCCCACGCTTACCAGGTAAGCCGGTCCAAAAAAAGCCAGCACCCTGCGCCAACGCGACTTTTGGGGTAGGGTGGTGTCTACCGACTGATGTACTTCACTTAACGATATTTCTGAGTGATGCCTTGCCATTAGTTTTTGATAAAGATGTTTTGAGATAACTCTTTGGTGATATGAGATTGGTGCCTGTTGTCTGTTTTTACTTCCATCGATTCATCAAAAGGATATTTCTTTATCACCTGGATGCGGGTACCAATGGTAATATTTTTCTCATCCAGCATTTCCAGCACCTGGGGCGATTGGTTGCCTATCTGCGTAACAACCGCTGCCTTTTTCTCGGGGAGGCAGGCCAGTGAAATTTGTTGCTGCCTTACAATTTTTCCTTTGGCATCGGGTATGGGGTCCCCGTGCGGATCCGTACGCGGAAAACCTAAAAACTCATCGAGCTTATGAATCAGTTTTTCATTGCTTACATGTTCCAGTTCTTCTGCTACCTCATGTACTTCTTCCCAGCTAAAGCCCAGCTTCTGAGACAGGAAGTACTCCCATAACCGGTGCCTGCGGATAATTCCGAGTGCTTTATCGGTACCCGATAAGGTGAGATGGCAGCCGTAATAAGCTTTATAGCTTACCAGGCCCTTTTTACTTAGCTTTTTAAGCATATCAGTAATAGAAGCCGGGGCTGTGCCAAGCGCAGCAGCCAGTTCGTTTGTACTTACAGTTTCGGCTGCCTGCTGCAGGTGATAAATGGTCTTCAGATAGTTTTCTTCGGCAGGAGAAAAAGTTGCCATATCTAAATAATAATTTAGACAAATCTAAAAATATTTTTTATAGTACAAAAATAATTCTTGGTGTGTCGTGTTGGGTATATGCCACGGTTACTACCTGGTTTGTAAGCTCATGGATCAGAAAAATATGATGCACATAAAATAAGTATGGTATTATTCGCTAAGTATTGTTTATTTGTAATAATTAATATCACAATTATGCTGTACAGGGTTTATTTTCTGGTACTATTGATTCTGGTTCTTGCCTCCTGTAAAAATGAAAAGAAAAAGATGGCTGGCGAAGATAAGGTCAACCTGGAGGAGTTTGTGGCATTTTTCCCCGAAGTAAAATTGCCCTTTATGTACGCCGACAGCTCTTTGCATACCCCATCAGATGATAGCCTGCTGATAAGCGCGGAAATTTTCAACCAGTTTACTCCGGATAGTATTTTATCCGGTAGCTTTGCAGCCGGTGAAAAGCCTAAGTTGTATGCGATTGGAAAGCTGTCAGAGAAAAAAGGTACTACCTATCTTATATCGAAAGCATTAACAGCCAGGCAGAAGGTGATGCTTATTACTGCCTATGATAAGAAAAACAATTTTTTAGCTGGTTTTGCCGCTATGAAAAGTACAAAAGACAAGGGGATCACTACTGCTATTACTATTGATAAGCTTTTTAATATTAATAAGAAAACAGCAAAAAGGCTACCGAATGATGTTGAAATAAGTGGCGACGATGTGTATGTGCTAAATGCGGCGGCTAAAAAATTTATGCTGGTAATGACCGATTCGCTGGGAGATGATGCTGAAATTATTAATCCTATAGATACCCTTGGAAGGAAATACAAATATGCCGGTGATTATGGTACGGGCAACAGGAATATTATTTCGATAAGAGATAATGAAAAGCGTGGCCGCGTGCACTTTTTTATACACCTTGAAGAAAAAAACTCTCAATGCAACGGGGAGCTGAAAGGTGAAGCCAATATCGTTTCTGATAATACGATCGAATACAGGCTGCCGGGCGATCCCTGTATACTCCGGTTTATATTTGATAAAAACAGTGTAACCCTTCAAGAGGTAGAAGGCTGCGGGTCACGGATGGGCGCACTCGATTGCACTTTTAACGGAAGATATGCCAAAAAGAAAGCGCCTAAAAATACTGATCAACCGAAAAAATAAACCCGGGCATCGTATTCTCCTTCTGATAAGCGCCTGTTCCAGGCTGGTTACCGGTGGTTAGCCTGCCCAAACAATATGAAGCAGGCAGACCGATCAGGCAGTGGTACGCTTTATGAAGTAAAAAGGGACTTTTACTTTATCACATTTATGCTGTAATATACAATCGGCAACGATCTTTCCCATTTTTATAAAATCTGTTGTAATAACAGTTACATCCAGAAGTTCTTTCAGAACGGTTTCATTAAATGAAATAATTCCTACATCTTTTCCGGGCTTTAACTGCTGATGCCGGGCCTTTTTTATCAGAAGTGCCAGATCCTGCTCGGAGGTATCTATATAAAGGGTGTTTTTTTCAAGAATAATATCTTCTGCTCCATTTAAAACCTCAAATTTTTTCCCGGTCTCCGAGCAGATTTTTTTTACGCCATTAATAATTTCCTCCGGATGGTATTCTTCTTTCCTTAATATGATGGTAATTTTTTTATATTTTTTGATCAGCTTTTGCTGCGAATGCAGAGCGTGATAAATGTCATTTTTAAAATCCTGGTAAACCTCGGTACATTTTCTTTTAAATCCCTCAATTTTTTTGTCCAGTATAATTAACTGATTATCCGGAATAGCTCTCAGAATCTTCATTATACTATCCGGTGCCACATCATAATGAAAGTGCGGCATCAATATATAATAGTTGTAACGGCCCAGGCTTGAATCAATAATTTCTTTCAAATATTTTAAGCTATAATGATGGATCTTTAAATCCACTACCGCTTTTTTACCCAGCGTTTTAATAAGGCTGTTATACACATCTTTTTTGAAGGCGCTCAATTTATTCATTAATAAAAGAACTTTCACCTTTTGTTCGGGAGCGTCCAGCACAAAATATCCTTTCCCTCTAACGGAGGTTATATATCCGTCTTCCTTTAATATTTTATAGGCCTTTTCAACGGTATCTCTGGCAAAATTGTATGTTTTGCTAAACTCATTTATCGAAGGCAGTTGTACTCCTTTCTTCAACCGCTTAGCTTCTATTTCCTTTTTTACGGCCTCTGCCACCTGATTTACCTTGCTGAGCTGCCATTCATCTGTTATATGAAAAGTTATTGTCATGTAAAATTCTTAAAAAGTAGTTCTTTATTGATAGTGCTGACGAAAATACTTCTTTACCTGGTAATATATACATAATGCGGTAACAGATATGCAGTAGGGTGTACAAGGCTATATCTATTCGCAGAAAATGCGTGAGAAATAATTCCGGGCATTTTTGATCGGCGGCACGATACGCTTATATATCTTAGATTAGAACAGCAACAGGGAAAAGGAAGACAAAAAAGCATTGCGCTGCTCTGTTTGTTGCGCAGTTATCTTCTTTGTGCGAATTCTTTTGATAACTGCTCAATATTGTTCAGATCAAGATCTTTTGAAGCTATGGCTATCCTGTATCTGAAGGTAACGGATTGCCGGGGGAGCAGCGTATAGTTCAGCTCTTCCTTTCCGTTGCTGAAGACCTTTCTGCCTAAAGGATTGACAGCAAAAAGACCATATCCTCTTGCATGCCAGTAAGCAGGGTAACCTATATTCTGCGGATGATCGAAAATGGCTATTGTAACAGGCTTCCCGTCTTTTTCTCCTTTTAGCATGGCCCATGGAGCTTTACTGCTCCATACACTATCTCCTTTTACACCATCACTATTGTAGTACATTCCTGTAATACGATCGTTGCCAGATGGGTCAACCCTGGTTGTATTACCATGCATATCTATAAAGATGCCTGGTTCTTTAGATGGCATTTCGAGCGCTCTTGCTACCCGGATAGCAAAAAAGCCGTCTTTTACATCTTTAAATATAACAGGCTCCGTAGCTGCAGTGAGCGTTGTGACGCGATCTATAATAAAAACATCATTTTCCACGTTAAAAGTATATGAGCTGCTTTCCTTCAGAAAAAGACTCCCTTTATTATTATACCAGCCTGCCGTTGCAGTAAGAAAAGCTGTTTTCCCCGAAGCACCTGTTTTTACGATCTTTTCATGCTTAATGGTTCCGTACAGGTCTTTTTTTGCTGCAGGAATTGCAGTAGAGTTATTCCAGAAATCAATACCATTTACAGATTCATAATTCAGCCAGATACCTATATGATGCGGATGGTCTGTTCTTTCTCCTTCTTTTGGATTAATAGGGTAGCCTCGGGTTACAGTAATACCATCTATTGTGTTTACAGGAAACAAAACCGGTTTTGCAACAGAATCATAATAACAATAAGAGGTAAGCAGCTGACCATTATATAAGATATCGGCCTGCTTTTTTTCAGGCAGTGTATGAATGGAAAATCCTTTTTGAGCAGACAGGGCTAAGGCCGGCAGAATAAAGCATATAAAAGCAAGCGCATGTTTCATTTTATATTATTTACAGGGTGAGGCTCAGGCATTAAGTTACATATACAAAACGACATAGCATAATAAATATCTGTGACAGGCATAAAAAAAGCCGGATACTGACGTAGCCCGGCTTTAAAAAATGATAGAAGATTTATTTTTTTACAGCTCCTGCCTTGGGAGCGTGTATATCAACATGGGCCTTCTTTTTACGGATACCACCTTTAAGATCAACCAGTACCGGTGCTGCCACAAATACGGTAGAGTAGATACCGGTGATTACCCCGATTAACATCGCAAAGGCAAACCCACGGGTAACTTCACCGCCCACAATAAACAGGATAAGAATAGTGATAAACACCGTTAAAGTGGTCATGATGGTACGGCTTAAGGTTTCATTGATCGCCTTATTTACCAGGACTTTCTGATCCATATCCGGATGGAACTTCATATCCTCACGTATCCGGTCAAAGATCACCACCGTATCATTCATGGAAAACCCTATTACCGTTAATATCGCTGCAATAAAATGCTGGTCAATTTCAAGCGGGAACGGTACCCATTCTCTTGCGTAAGAGAAAACGATCAATGTTACCAAAGTGTCGTGTATTAACGCGAAAATGGTACCCAGGGAGAACCTCCAGTCGCGGAAGCGAAGGAAAATATAAAGGAATATGACCACCATTGCAAAAAGGGTAGCCTGCAAAGCGCCTTTCTTAAGATCATCGGAAATAGTAGGCAATACCTTTTTAGATTCTTTTTTATGTACCGTATCAAACTGCTGGTAAGTAGTACCTTCAGGAAGGTATTTTTTTAATCCCTCAAATAGTTTGTGCTCTACTATAGAATCGGCTACCTGTGTTCTCGGATCGCGTATCAGGTAAGAAGTGGTGATGTCCAGCTGGCTGTTATCGCCTACTGTTTTAATAATAGGATTTTCATCTTCAAATGTGGTTTTAAGATCGCTTCTTACAGCTTCAACATCTACTTTTTTTCCAAACTCTACTTTATAGCTGCGTCCTCCATCAAACTCAACTCCATAATCAAATCCATTGAAAATAGTGCCTATACCCAGCAGGATGATGATAATTGAAATTATGTAAGCTTTCTTCCTGAACTCAATAAATTTGAAATTTGACTTCTTCTCAATCGCATTGCTGATTTTGCTGAAATAGTTCAGGTGCCTGTTCTTGTTGG
Source organism: Niabella aquatica (assembly GCF_054779315.1). Classification (NCBI taxonomy): domain Bacteria; kingdom Pseudomonadati; phylum Bacteroidota; class Chitinophagia; order Chitinophagales; family Chitinophagaceae; genus Niabella; species Niabella aquatica. Next base: position 148,002 of record NZ_BAAGYM010000006.1, on the reverse strand, counting down.
TGAACCAGTCGCTAACCCAACGGCTAACCAGGATACCGCAGAACAATGACAGGAACAGACCCAGGATTTGCGTGGTAGCAAAACCTCTTACAGGACCCAGACCAAAATAGTAAAGAATGAATGCTGTAAGCAAGGTAGTAACGTGTCCGTCTAATACAGGAGCCAGCGACCGGTTGTACCCGTCGTTAATGGCCGGTATATATCCTTTGCCTCTTCTCAGTTCTTCTTTGATCCTTTCGTATATAATTACATTGGTATCCACCGCCATACCAATAGTTAATACCAGACCTGCAATACCGGGAGCTGTTAAGGTGGCGCCTAAACCGGCCAGCACACCTACTGTAAACAGGAGGTTTAATATCAGTGCAATATTAGCTACCCAGCCGGCTGAGTTATAATAGATGATCATTAAAGTGAAGATCACTATAAATGATATGAGGAATGACCACATACCTCCTTTAAGCGCCGCGGCTCCCAGGGTAGGGCCCACTGTAGTATCAGAAACAATTTTAGCCGGCGCCGGGAGCTTGCCTATCTTAAGAATATTGGCAAGATCGCTTGCCTCCTCCTGCGAAAAGCTTCCCGAAATGCTGGAACGTCCACCTTCGATCGCTTCATTTACATTAGGAGCTGAATACACAGTGCCATCCACAACAATTGCAATAGAACGCCCTACATTGGCCCTCGTCAGATCAGCCCATATTTTAGCGCCTATAGGGTTCATTTCAAGGCTTACATTGGTTCTGCCTGCATGATCAAAGTCGTAACCGGCATTAGTAACGGACTCTCCTTCCAGCTTGGCTTTTTCGCGGCCAAAGGTTTTGATAGCATATAATCCAACGGCCTGGGACTTTTTTTCAGGTATGCCAAACATCCATACGAGGTCGGCAGGAAACTGGGCTTTTACAACAGGCGATTCCAGGATCTCCCTGATAGCGGCTGTATCTTTTAACAGAACCTGGCCAATAACACCATTGTCAATTAACTGGCCCCGTTGCGGATCAACAGAAAAACCGATCCATCCATATAAATGTTTTTTAGCTTCTGCTTCCTGGTTGTTGGCTGTAGCCTCAGCTTTGGGTGTTTCTTTGGTAGCCAGCTGTTTGAGCTGTTCCTGCAGATTACCTGTATCTGTTTTAGCAGTGGCCGATTTTGCAGAATCTGCCACCGTATTTCTGGCACTATCGCTGGCAGTGGAATCTGCAGTACTTTTACCGCCCTTAGCAGCAGTAAACAGCTCATCTGCCTTTTGAACATTCGGCCATATTTCGCTGATATTGTATACCTCCCAAAACTGGAGATTGGCGCTGGCCTGCAGGTTTTTCCTTACGCGCTGCTTGTCCTGAACGCCGGGCAGTTCTACGGAAATGATCTGCTTTTCAGCATCGGGGTTGATGCTTGGCTGTGCAACACCGAATTTATCAATACGGGTCGTGATCAGGCGGGCAGTGTTATCAAATGCCGATTTGGCCTGGGCATTTAAAAAACTGATCACTTTGCTATCGCTGTCAGTTGCCTTAATCTCACTGTTATTTGCATTGGCAAACACAGCCGCAAGGCGTCCGTTGGGAACCAGTTTTTTGTATTCTTCAACAAAAAGCGTTACAAAATTGGCATCACTATTACCTTTTCTGGAGTCTGCATTGGCAAGTGCTTTCAGAAAGTTGGGATCTTTAGAGTTATTTGCCAGTGTTTTTAAAACACCGCTCATCTCCACTTCCATAATCACGTTCATACCGCCCTGCAGATCTAAACCCAGGTTCAGCTCTTCACCCTTGGCTTTCTGGTAGCTGATGGGGCCGGTAAAGCCATAAGTAACCGTTTCGTCCTTTGTACTGTCTTTTAAACGATTTAATCTTGCTTCATAAGCTTCGTTCAGCCATTCCTGGTAAACCTCCTGCGAATCCTTATTGGCAGGATACTTTATAGCTGCAGAGGGGTAATTTTTTTCCACATAGCTGCGGGCTTGTTTTTCTAATTTCTTTTCGTGATTACGAACAAACCAGGTAAAGGATAACTGGTATAAAGAATAAATGATAAGCAAAATCGTAAAAAAACGAACCAGACCTTTTAGTTGCATACAAGTTTAAAATTTATAAATTCACTGAGCCTGGTAAAGAAATTTGACATAACAGTACATCAAAAAACCCTACATGGCCTTTTTTAAAGGCTGCAAAGATAGGGTGTTACGGTGAAAACTTAACCGGTTACTCAACCGGAAAAATTCACAGTCTTGGCACATTCCGTAAATAGAGCCTTTAAATAACATGGCTGTATAAAAAAGCTGCCCGAGTTTTAAGATTTTAAACGGATCAACCATTACTTTTGTGTGATTTTTTAATTAAACAGAAAAATAAAAAAAATGCAATTATCCTCTCTTTTAGAACGCTTTGCGGAGCCGGAAACGCTGAAAATGGCAAAACTGGGGCGTGAATTAAGGGCAAAAGGTGTTGACGTAATTGACCTGAGCCTTGGTGAACCAGATTTTGATACGCCCGATCATATTAAGGAGGCAGCAATAAAAGCTATTAATGATAACTGGAGCCATTATACACCGGTTCCAGGTTTCCTTGATCTGCGTGAAGCGGTTTGTACCAAGCTAAAAAGGGATAATGATCTTGATTATAAGCCCGAGCAGATTGTTGTTTCTACAGGAGCTAAACAGAGTCTTGCTAACGTATTATTAGCTTTGGTAGACGAAAACGATGAAGTGATCATACCAACCCCTTACTGGGTTACGTACTCGGAGCTGGTAAAAATTGCCCGCGGCAAGGTGGTGGAAATAAGGACCAGTGTGGATAAAGGTTTCAAAGCCAGCGCCGAGGAAATAGAAGCGGCCATCACACCCAACACCCGGGCTTTTTTATTTTCTTCTCCGTGTAACCCTTCAGGAGCTGTTTATAACAGGGAAGAGCTGGCAGCACTGGCAGAGGTATTCAAAAAACACCCCCAGATCACCATTATTTCAGACGAGATCTATGAATATATTAATTACGTTGGGGAACATGAAAGCATCGCCCAGTTTGAAGATATAAAAAACAGGGTGGTTATTGTAAATGGTTTAAGCAAGGGTTTCGCTATGACCGGCTGGCGTATCGGCTATACCGCCTCAACTATAGAAATCGCCAAGGGAATGGAAAAACTGCAGGGCCAATTTACCAGCGGCACGTGCTCTATTGCTCAAAAAGCAGGAGTGGCAGCTCTTACCACTGATTTAAGGCCTACACAGGAAATGGCAGCAGAATTTACCCGCAGGAAGAAACGCGTACTGGAGCTGGTAAACGAAATACCCGGTATCAAATGCTCAGAACCGGACGGGGCTTTTTATATTTTTCCCGATATGAGCTCTTACTATGGCAAAACAGACGGTGAGATCTTTATTAAAGATTCTGCTGACCTGTGCATGTATATCTTAAATACGGCGCATGTATCTTCCGTAATGGGGGCTGCTTTTGGCGAGCCCAATTGCGTGAGGTTTTCTTTTGCCAACAGCCTGCCTAATATTGAAAGAGGATGGGCAAGGATCAAAGATGCTTTATCAAAGCTGCAATAAACCGGTAAAGAGGCTGTATCAGGAAAACTGCTTCACAGCACACAGAGCATATAACGAAACAATCATCAGCGTTTGGTGTTCCCTGTTGTCTGTACTTGAATATGGCTAAGTTTTTTGATACGGCCTCTTTTGCACTGGAAGTAATAAAATATCTCCTCTATACAGCTCTCCATGGAATAAATTGGTTGCCCGTATTATCATAATAACTATATCTTTAGAAATACGTGTAAAGGTATTTTCGTGTTTTACTTCTTGATCAAAGTTCCGAACAGTAGGAGCATGGTTACTAATGGTTACTATACGTATTTTCACTCAGTAATTACTATTCTTTATTTGGGAAGAAGTTTTTTAATTCCCGAAAATAGAAAATCAGATATTGAAAAAAATATTTATATTTGAACAGGTGTTTTCAGGCCTTCTTAAAACTACATTAATTCCAAACTAAACCATGACCTGTTACAAAGAAATGAGGAAAGTCATATGCATTGCCATTGTAATGATATTATTTTTTTCAGCGAATTCTTTGTTATTAGCACAATCAGCAAAAAAATACCCGGTATTATTAATGCCTGACAGCAGGGAAAAAGTCGATTCCCTATTAATCACTGCAGAACACCTGCGCCAGGATCCTAACCGGCAGATTTTATATTCTGAAGCATTCAGGCTGGTTAAAGAGCTGAACTATAAAAAAGCGGAAGCCGCCGTTTACGATGCTTATGGGGTATACAAGAGAGATATGTCGCAGTATGACGAGGCAATTAATTATCATGATATTGCATTCGACCTGGCTTTACGAAGGGGCGATGTAAAAATGCAGATCAGAGCATGCAATAATCTCGGGGTAGCATACCGCCGGATAGATGATTATAATACGGCCATCGAATATTTGCATAAATCTTTAACCTTATCGGAAGGAATAGGAGATGATTATAATATAACTATTGCACTGAACAGCATCGGTAATATTTATCTTTCAATAGAAGACTATGCCGAGGCTATACGGCATTTTAAAAAATGTATTCCAATTGCTATTAAGGCAGGCAACAGCCGGGGTATAGCTATTAACCTGCAGAATATAGGCGATTGCTTCGAAAGGATGGATAAAACAGACTCTGCAAAAAAATATTATCAAAATGCGCTCGCTTATAATATAAGCAGGGGCGATGAAAAGGGTATTGCTATTTGCTATAACAGCCTGGGTAATATTTTTAAAAAACGGGGGCAGGTAGATAAAGGCCTGAACCTGCTCAAAAAGGCTCTTGCTATTAATACGAAACTCGAAGACCAGCTTTTTGTGGCAGTGAGCTATAACAATATAGGCGATGCGTATTTTCTGAAAAAAGATTATAAACTGGCTAAGCAATTTTTTGACACCAGCTTATTTATCGCTAAAAGTATAGGATCAATAGCTGAGGTTAAAAATGCGTACGAGGGGCTTACCAAAATTGCAGTAGCGGAAGAAGACTGGAAAAATGCATATGCTTATAATAATATTTTTAAAAGACTGTCGGACAGTATTTTTTTAAAAAGTAATATTACCCTAAGAAACCAGGAAAAAAAGTACAACGAGGATAAGATTGCATTACTTCAAACCAACGATCGAAATAAAAATATTATAGTTGCGGGAAGCCTTGTTCTTTTCTTATTACTACTGATATCGGGTGTCTTGTATTACTTAAGAAATCGCTTGCTGGAGCGCAACCGTTCTCTTCAACGGGAGCTGGAGATCAGATCGCAAATTGCCTCCGACCTCCATGATGATATGGGCTCATCTTTGAGCAGCATTCATATTTTCAGTGAACTGCTCCGGAAAAACGGGCACGATTCACACGATCTTTTATCAAAAATCGAAGCCAATGCCAAAGACACTCTTGAAGCGCTGGACGATATTATATGGCTGGTAAAGCCAAGTAATGATAAATTCAGTAATCTTAGTATGCACATCAGCGAGTTTTCTATCCCTCTATTCGAATCAAAAAATATCAGTTTTGAGATTGATTTTCCTGAATCAATTGCAGAAGTACCGTTGCCTATGGAAACCCGCAGGAATATTTTTCTCATTATTAAAGAGTCGGTAAATAACCTTGTAAAGTATGCTGAATGTACCAAGGCTTCTATTAAAGCCACTTATGATGAGCATACCCTGTGTTTTATCATTAAAGATAATGGTAAAGGATTTGACCCTGAAAAGCTTACCAACAGGAACGGCATTAAGAATTTAAAGGCAAGGGCCAAACAAATCAATGCTAACCTGCAAATTTATTCAGAGCCTGGTGAGGGCACCGAAATAATACTGGTAGTAAGGGATAAAGAGCTGACCGTGCTGCATGCCGTTTAAAATACCTAACCAATAATATCTATATCAGGATTTACTCTTTTCAGATGATCCAGGAACTCCTTTTGAAGGCTGGGTGAGATAATCACACAATCGTGCTCATTATATTCAATAACAAGCCGGTTTACAGAGAATCCGGGCCCGCTGAGCAGGTTCTTTCTTTTGCGGGTTACTTTCTTAATACTGTTAATTTTCAGGGATTCATTAAAAATAAAACCGCTTTTGATACTCAGGGTGTTTTCATAAATAACATAATAGGTATGGTTGAATATATAAATAATTACAGCGGATAGCGCAATAGCTACTGTGAATAAGGCAAGGCTTTTTTCTATTAAGGCAATAATGAGAACCACGGTCAGGGCTATTGCAAATAACAGTTTGATGATGAGACTGGCTTTTGTTTTATACACTATCATCATAGGGGCTTACATATTACCTCTAAGTTACATTAAAGTAATTGTTATAATGATAAGGTTATCCAGTATTTTTCAACAGGAAAAAATAGATACCATTGCAGATAGTATAACATTGCAACATCGTGTGCAATAGCTGCTATCCGGGAAAATTATCCATCCCTAACACCAAAAAGTTTCTCCTGCCTGTTCTGTATCCGCACCATGTAGTATTTCTCTTACATTGCTGATATAATGCCCGCCAAATAATACGGCATGTACCAGCAGGGGATAAAGCTGCGAATATGCAAGGCGTTGCTCCCAGCCGGTTTCCAGCGGGTATATATCCTGGTAACCCGCATAAAACTCCTGCGAAAATCCACCAAATAGCCGGGTCATGCCTATGTCCATTTCCCGGTGCCCGAAATAAACAGCCGGGTCAAAAATGCCGGTACACCCGTTTTTTGTGGTGAAGTAATTACCACTCCATAGATCTCCATGAAGCAGCGCAGGCTTTTCATCCGGAAAAACCGGATCCAGCGCAGCACAAAAGTTTTCTGCTGCTATTACGTCTTTTGCAGAAAATATTCTGGTATCAGCAAGTATTTTTACCAGTGGCAAGATCCTGTAATGGGCATAAAAATCAGTCCAGTTTTTGCAGGGGGTATTCACCTGGCGAAGGCTGCCGATATAATTATCCTCTTCCAGTCCGAAATAATCTGTTGTGGTCTGGTGCATTTGGGCTATACTTTTTCCAAACTCATATTGAGCACCCGTAATAGCCGGTCCTTTATCCAGCCATTCCAGCATCAGGTATTGTGTTGTTTGGCAAATGCCCCGTGCTATTACATGTGGTATCACCAAATCAGAATGTCGCTTTAGTAGCGCCAGGCCGTTTGCTTCCATTATAAACATGCCTGGAAAGCGATTGGCATTGTTTGTTTTCAGGAAATATCTCTTGTCACCGGTATAAATACACCAGGCATTATTGATGTCGCCGCCATGTACCTTTTCTACCCGTTGAACTATTATATCCAATTGATTAAAAATAGCTTCTAAGTTCATTGTTACCGTTTTTTACCGGACCCCACCCGCTGTTTACCGGTTTTTGTAATTATTTATGAAAATATGCGGAAGGTTCTTTTATTTTTAAAGGTTACCATACGCACAGATGTGTATTAAAAATAGCTTAGCAATAGCAAAATAGGTAATATATTTATGATTATATAAGGTGGAACAGGATGGAAAATGAAGGCATACATGGCTATTCTTTAAAATATAAGCTGGGCGACGGCGGAATGGCCGAGGTTTGGTATGCAGAAAATGATCTGCAAAAACCTGCTGCCATTAAAATTTTACTGAAAAAATGGTGTGATGAGCCGGAAATTGTTTCGCGCTTTCAAAACGAAGCGCAGCTTATGGTTCAGCTCGATCATCCTCATATAAGAAAGATCCTGGATTATGGAGAAATAGACGGAAGGCCTTGCATGGTTATGGAATACCTCGAAGGAATGGACCTTTCAAAACGCATGAAGAGCGGTGAAACATTTACCAGTGAACAGTTGATACAATGGTGGAACGATATGGTAGATGCGCTACAGTATACGCATGGCAAGCACATTATTCATCGCGATATAAAACCTTCTAATCTTTTTGTTACACAAAATGGAAATATAAAGCTGCTGGATTTTGGTGTAGCAAAGATCAGGGATAATATTACGGTTACTCAAACCGGTTCCCGCATGGGCACCTTAATGTATATGAGCCCCGAGCAGGTGTATGATGTAAAGAATCTTACTTATAAGACCGATATTTATTCGCTGGCTGTAACCTTTTATCACCTGATAACCGGTCATCTGCCTTATGACAGTTCTCGTATATCCGATTTTGAGATCCAGGAAAATATTGTCAGGAAAAATATAGATATTTCGGTATTGCCACAACCATGGCGTTACATGCTACCCGGGTATTTTCATAAGAATGCGGCGGAAAGAAAAGACCTGCATAAGATTGATAAGGAGCCGGATATAGCAGCAGAACCTATTTTGATCCATCCGCTTTCTGAAGCTGAAAAACCGGGAGCTACCCCCATACAAAAATCTCAGCGGCCTGAACCTCATTACCAAAGGCGAAAAAGCAGTCCTTCTTTTTTTACCCTGCTGCCTGTTGCCATCATACTGGGGCTTATTGCTTTAGTCCTTAATAAAGACAGGATAGCCCGGTATTTTGATAACCAGGAGGGAAAAAGTACGAAGCCAGCAGCAGCAAAAGTGGTAAAAAAGAAAACAACACAACCCATGGCTCAACCGGAAATTAAGGAAGATACTATGGTGCCGGATCCTGATACTGTTACCACTGACGGCGGCAACGGCAGCATTGACCAGGTGGTTATTGATGCAGATCTATCAAAAAAAGAAAGCAAAATAAAGAACTTAATCAATGACTATTATCGCAGCCGTAGTAATTGTGCTAATCTTTCAAGATTTTTTGGCAGTGTTGTCAAGCAATACTATAGTAAGTCCGATGTATCTTTAAGCAGCATTCAGAAAGAATGTGCTGATTATCATAGCAGGTGGAAGTTTATAGACGCGGATATAAAGGACAATTCGTACGTGTTTACACATCCGTCATCCCTTAATGATCGAACAGTGTATGTAGATTTTACGATGTTGTATTATATTAAACAAAAAGAAGAAGATCCCTGGATACCGTATAAGATAGACGTGTCGATGGTTATAGACGGTAACAATAAGATAGAGCGCATCGTGGAAAGGAGGATAGAGAAGTTGTAAGGAGGGAGTTGGAAAGTTGAAAGGTTTAAAAGTTGATAAGTGGTTTAAATCAATAAATATTAGATGTTAGGATGGACGTATAAAACTTTTTCGCAGTTTTCTTGTGGCTGTATCAAAAGTCAATTTGGTTATCATATTGAGCTTGACGAAATATTGACACCCAAATCGTTAGCCTTCGACAAGCTCAGGCTGACATACCTTTTGAGACAGCCTCGCGGGGGGTGAGGTTTTACTGCGAAAATGTTTGTGCCCAGTTAGTATTTAGACATTATGTCTATAATCTATCGTCTAATGTCTGTCATCTTTCTAAAATAAAAATTATTGAAGATGTTGAGTAAAATAAAAAAATGGCTTTTGGCTGATGAAGAGGATGAGGATAAAAAACTCACCAACCAGGCATTGGTCAACCAGGTAGTGGCATCGTTTAAAGAAACCGTTGAAAGGGAGTCTTTCAACAGGCGCATGATGTACGATTGCAGTTATCTTATACTGATGCGTCCCGACGATTATCACCATGCAGAGTTGCGCCTGGCGGGCATTACAGAAGGCATCCTTGATGAATTTTACGATTATATCAACGAAAAAAAGAGCCAGTACCCCCGGTATGATCCTATAGGCAGCTTCTGGGACTTTCAATATTGCCCGGCAGAAAGGGGCATCGATAATTCGGAGATAGAACCAGGTTCTGTACAGGTTATAAGCGCACCCACCTCTGAAAAATCATGGATAGAATTATCGGGCGAGCAAATTAAGGTTTCGGTGAGCAGTAAGCACTCCAGGTATTCAAAGTATGATCTGAATCCCAATACTTTTGCCAATATTGATATCTTATCTAAAGGACATTTCCGGGTCAGGTTCAATAAAGATCTTTTTGCCGGTGGGGCAGAGGCTTCCCGGACGGCAGCTGCCAATACATCAGTAACTCCAAAAAAAGATAAGCTGGCAACTATTCAGTTTGTAGTGAACAAGCAGCGTTACAGCTTCCCTATGCGCGAAAAACAACTGAAGATCACCCGGGCTGTAGAAGGCCTTACCAGCACAGCTACCTTGCTTTGTATTAATGAACCAACCGGCAGCCTTCAAAAGGAGCATGTAATGATAAAATATGAGGAAAGCGCCCGGTTGTTCTATGTCGCCTTATTTGCTGATGCTTTTGTAAACGAGCAGAAGCTGGAGCTCAGCAGGATGGGCGAAGCGCCCGTATGGCATCCGCTGAAAAGCGAATCAACTATTGTATGTGGCATTTTTCAACTGGATTTTAAAGCAGAAGTATAACGGGTCATGGCTTACAGATAATAGTTCATAGCTATTACTATCAATGAAGAACGATGAACCATCAACCATGAACTTAAAAAATGATTCAAGCACTTTTCATAGCATTTATATTATTGGTCTTTTATCTGCAAACAAAAACTAAGAAATGAGCAGGAATATAGTTTCTCATGTGCAAACGGATATTGGCCGCAGGCGCGATAACAATGAGGATAATTATGTATGGCTCTCCAACCTGTGGGCTAAACCCGGTATGGCTTTGATAGGCGCCATTGACGGGGTTGGAGGTTATGAAGGAGGTGAACAAGCCGCGGCTATTGCAAAAAGCACCATTGAAAATTATCTGCAGAATTTTAGTTTCGGTGCACCTTTGCAATTGCTGAAAGAAGCCATGATACAGGCTAACAATACCATTCATACCAGGCGGTCTGAGGCGGGTTTTGAAAGAATGAGTTGTGTGGCTTCTGTGGGTATATTGGATGCAGAAAAAGAGCTGCTGTATGTGGGTCATGTTGGAGATAGCCGGGGATATATTTACAGGAACGGGGAACTGATCAAATTTACTAAAGATCATTCTGCTGTCGGGTTTAAGGAAGACAGCGGCTACCTGACAGAAGAAGAAGCCATGCAGCATCCCAACAGGAACGAGATCAGCAAAATGCTGGGGGAATATATCATAGATGCGAATGACAGTGATAATTATTTCGATTTTTTTGAGCATAGTTTTTTACCCGGCGACATAGTTTTGTTCTGCAGTGACGGGTTAACAGATCTGGTAAACAGGACAGGTATTGCTGCCGTGCTTTCAAACGATATACCGCTGAGCGCAAAGGCACAGGCCTTAATTGATAAGGCCAATGAGTTAGGCGGCAAAGACAATATAACGGTGGCGCTGGCTACTTATCATGCAAAAGTTGCCGGCAAAAGAAAAACGTATAAAAATACGATTGAGGTTCCTGTTAACAACGAAGAAGAATTATTAACAATAATGGACAATAAGCCAGCACGTAAAAAAAAACAGTGGTTGTGGTTACTCCCGGTAGTGTTCCTGGCGGGGTACCTCGCAAACTGGGCGGGAACAAAAAAAATCTTCCTGCCAAAAAACGCAAACGTTGATACCGTTTATATAAGAGATACCATTGTTGTGCCAGACAGCCTGTTTAACAGGGATACATTAATACAGGCTACTGATACTATTTTTAACGACAGCACGCGTAACCGGAGCAATGCGGGATATTAATACAGGAATGAAGAAAAAGCAAAAAATAGAATTATACGCACGCAATACTGAAAGGCTGCTACTGGCATTTGTTACTGTGATCATAGCAGTAATGGTATTTTCCTTTTACTTTAATATTAAAGAAGCGCTTACCAAAGCCGGTGAAGGATATGCCAATGGGAATATGATTAACCTGTCTGCACCGCTAAATGCAGGTATTGTAAAAAATGCTTTCAAAAAGGGTGGATATTTTACGGATCAAGACTATATCAGCTTTATTGCCAACAACCTTAAAGTAAAAGTAGACCAGGAAAAGAAACTCCCTAATCTTGGCGCTTTAAACAAAAAACCTTTACTCCTTAAGGCAACTGATTTCCTGGAAACCGGAAGTGAGTCCGGCAAGCTCAGGTTCATTAATTCGCTGGCACATATCGGTTTAGACTCGGCCCTGTATGCCCGGGAAAAAAGAAATCCGCAGGCATATCCTCCAGAAGTGAAAGTAGGTGAATTGTCATCGGGTGTGGATTTGAGCGGATCAGTCAGTTTAAAGACAGAAGGTGAAGGCCCGGCTGATAAAAAGGGTATATTAATAAAACTAACGCGTATTTTTCCTGATGCTTATTTTGATACATTGCCTGGCGATAACAATACTGTTCAAACAGAGTTTTTTGCAAGAACTGATGAAGATGGTGATTATCAGTTTAAGGATCTTGACCCTGCAGGCAATTACAGTGTACTGCCTATCAAACCTGGCTACGAATTCGGCCCTTCAAAGGGAACCGCTGAAATAGGCAAAAGCCGTACTTATGATTTTACAGGTCAGCCACATCAGTTAAGGTTATTAGACAGGATAGAGTATCGGCAAATTAAGAACGATAAGATTTTTACAGTTAGAACGCCGGAAGAATTTAAAAAAGAGTTCTTCACCTCTGTGATTGTATTGGTGCTGGCATTTTGGGCATTACATATTGCCTTGTATCTGAAAAATTACCGGAGCGACCAGTTCATACTTCCCCTTATTATGTTTATTCTGGGTATAGGTGTAATGGTTTTATACAGTGTGCAAGACCCATTGCGCGATGAAGTATATGGGACCGGTATGGCAAAATATGCGGCCGCTATATTGCTGTTATTTTCGGTGCTCATCTTTGTGTTTCAGCAAAACCCCGTTAACCGGTTTTATCATTCAAAATGGTTTGATCCGGTCCATTATTTACAGGCTGCCGGAGGACACCTAAAAGCACCCCGGGGCTATACCTGGCTGCTGGCTTCTATTGCCTTAATGTTATTGCTGGCGCTTTTTGGTACCGGCCCGGAAGGCAGTGGTGTAAAAGTGAACCTGTTTGGTTTCCAGGTAAGTGAATTGTCTAAATACCTGATGGTGGTATTTTTCGCTGTTTATTTTACTGTTAATGCGGGATACTTCAGGAACATTCCCGACAACCGGTGGCTGACAAAGAAAAACCTTCAGATGTTTGCTTTGTTTATTTTTTTGCTGACTGTATATGCCTTGCTTGGCGACCTGGGTCCGGCTGTGGTACTTTGTTTGACTTTCCTGTTTTTCTATTCGTTTGCCAAAGATGAGTTTTTTGAAATGATCGTAGCAGCAGCGGTGTATGGCCTGCTGATCTTCTTAACGGCTAAGTTCATCAATGGTGCCGAAAGTAATTACCTGCCCTGGCTGGCAGTTGCAGCCTGCACCGGCACTTTCCTGTATGCTTTCTTTAAAAAGAAGCAGGAGTCGGTGTTCTTTATTACGCTGATCATTTCTTCATTTATATTGTTGGCAGCACTGCCTTTCAGCTTTACCCAGCGCCTTGCAGACAGGAACGGCATGTTTGCTGACATCTGGGAAAATAAGCTCGTTGGCGGCGACCAGGTAGCGCACGGGGTATGGTCGTTAAATTCCGGAGGATTTACCGGGCAGGGTTTAGGCAAAGGTTTTGCAGACGTGATGCCTGCGCATCATACGGATATGATACTCGAAACGATCGGCGAGGAGCTGGGCTTTCTGACTTTAATTACTCTCTTCTTTGCTTTCGGGTTATTGGTGTACAGGTGTATATTAGCTGCAAGGCGTACAGGCAAGCCTTTTATGTTTTACCTGATGTCAGGGATAGCTATCGCCACTATGCTCCAGCTGATGCTGATAACAGCCGGTACTTTAGGCCTGTTGCCGCTTACAGGCATATCCGTTCCTTTTTTAAGTAAAGGCAATGCGGGGATCATTGTTACGCTCGCTGCTTTTCTTTTGGTGTTGGTGATGTCCAACGAAAAGGGCGATGCACTTGAAATGGAATACGTAAAAAAGAATTTTGACAACGTGAACACGTATGCCATTCTCACGTTTTTCACTGTTGTTTTAATATTTACCGGAAGTCTTATCTGGTACCAGGTCAAAAGCAATGAATATATTACCAAACCTGCGCTGGTGCTGAATAAACGGGGCGAATGGCAGTACAGTTACAATCCGCGTATCGGGCTATTGCTTAAAGAGATCAAAGCGGGGAATATTTATGATAAGAACGGCATCCTGTTAGCGACTTCTGATAAAGCCGGCTTTCAAAAAAATAAAGGCAAGCTGACCGGCTATGGCGCTAATGTGGCGTTATATAACGAGCAGCTTTCACGTGATCAGGTCCGTTATTATCCTTTCGGCTCCGACCTGCTGTTCTGGCTGGGCGATTACAATAAAGAGATCGCGAGGGAAGAGAGCGCGGGCTATGCTGCCGAGTTCAGGCACTTTACATCGTTACGTGGTTTTGATGTTAGCTATACTACTACTGAAAAAACTACCGACCGCTACAAAGAAAATAAATTTTTACCGGAAACTACAAAAGATAACGAGCTGGCGCTTTACGATTACAGCGCGCTCGCCCCGTTTATAAAAGCCGGCAGGAACAGCGATCTTATAAATCAGCAAAACAGTAAGCAAAAAGATATATGGCTTTCGCTGGATATCGTATTGAACGAAAAGATCAATGCCCTTATCCAGAGCCGGGCTCCGTATAAAAATTTCCGCACTTCGGTGGTAGCTGTTAATGCTCAAACAGGAGATGTGCTGGCTTCAGCATCCAATCCTTCACCTTCCTATAAAGATCTGAAGCTGATCAGCAATATCGAGCCGGAAGATTATCGCAATATTTATAAGCAGATATTCAATGATAAGATAGTAGTGCCGCAGGATCTGGGCATTACCTATACTTCGCGTCCCGGTTCTACCGTTAAAATTATTGATGCGTATGCTGCAATCAATCAGTACGGGTTACAGGCCACAAGGTTCAGCTTTTTTGTTCATCCTGCAGAAGCGATACGTGCAGATGAGCCTTCCGGCGAAACCGTGGATATGCACAAAGCTATTGTACGTTCCAGTAATGTTTATTTTATCAAGCTGCTTAATGAAAAGAACCTGCAATCGTCGGTGTTTAACATGTATGATAAGCTGGGTATGAATCTCATCAACAGGGGCGGTTTCAATTTTAAACGACCTGCTGATTATAACAGTGAAAAATATTTTAAGGAATGGGCCGCATTTGCTCAGAAGGGTAAAGGCATTTATAATACAAAAAACAAGAACCTGGTCAATACAAGAAAAAGATTTAATTCTAATTATTCCAATATAGCCTGGGGGCAGGGAGAATTAATGGCCACTCCATTGCACCTGGCTAAAATGAGCGGCGCTATTGCTAATAAAGATTCTTTACAGCCTTCAAGATTTTTATATAAAGCCTGGAATCAACCATTGCGCAAAGAACCGGCAATAGCTATTTCGGGACATGTTGGGGCTTCGGGTATTATGGCAGGTTACATGAAAGAGCAATCGGCGAAAGTAAGTGTTGCAACGGGTTTGGAAGTATTTGGTAAAACGGGCAGCCCCGAACGGGATAAACTTATCAGAAAAAATGGAAAAACCGTTCGCAAACGTGTTACAGATGCCTGGTACACTTTTTATGTGCAATCGCCCAAAATAAGCGCACCTGTTGCTTTTACAATAAGAATTGAAGAGATCGGTAATTCGGAATCGGCCAAGCAATTGGCTATAGAAATGCTCAAGGAGCTGAAGGCCACAGGATATTTTTAACTTTGACAACGAACTATTAACCATCAACTATGCATTAAAAAATGAACTGGTTAAAACGAAAAATACAACAATTATCGGATAAGCTGAATGCGGATGAATCACCAGATTTGAAAAAGGAGCAGAATGCTGTGACCGGTTATACCACGGGATCAGCTCCTTTGAAGCAAGCGGCCCCGGATAATATCGAGGAACTAAAAGAAATAACTATTGGCGCCATTACCCGGGCTATAAAGATGCTGGGCTATGGTAATACTGTGGTATCTGGTTTAACTTTTCATTCGCGGTTTGCAGATAGCGCCGTGGAGAATGTAGGCTTGCAGGCTTTAATGAAAGATATCGATTTTGTAAAACAGATTAAGCGTACATTAAAATCAAAAGGTGTACGTTATAAAGATGATTTGAGGGTTGAAGTGCTCCATCAGTCGGAGCTGACTGATAAGGTAACGAAAATAACTGATGGTATAGGAGTGGAAGTATTGACACCCACCGAAATATCACGAAAAATAAGGGCCAGGCTTATTGCAACGGAAGGCATTACCTGGGAATCCGAATATATCCTGGAGCCTACCGGAAAACCTTATTTTATAGGCCGGTGTAAAGACCCTAAAATTGACCACGGTCCTAAAATACATAATGATATCGCTTTTGTGGGCATTGAAGAAAAGAATGAAGCGCTGTACCAGATCAATAATTATGTAAGCCGGTCTCACGCCTATATAGTTTTTGATAAGGAAACAGCCGCGTATAAGATATACCGTTCAAAGTTTTTGAACAATCCGGCCCATAAAATAAAAATATATAATACCGGCCTGGGCGATTTTACCGGCATCAGTCTTACACAGCCGGCGGTTCCTCATGTTTTAAGAAACGGGGATGCCATTTGTTTTAATGATAAGGTTGTGCTGGAGTTTTACGTGGTGAGTTGAGAATAAAAGTGTACGGATAAGTTTATTAAGAATAAAGTTCTTTGAAATGACAGGTTATGGAATCTCATAAAAGCATACTTGACAAATCATCAGTAAACACATGTCTGTCGCAGGCTGGTTTGTTGACGCTGATCCTGTTTTCAGCGTTTTGAGATGGCCTTGAAAAAATGGCGTTAAGGAAATAATCTTGTAGGCCGTTAAGAAGCCGCCACTGTCTGAGCCCGCGGAGTCTAAGTGATTATTAGAATCTACGGAGCGAGTTTGGCGGGTTTAGGTTTACAAGATTATTTTTAGCCGATTTTTTCACAGCCTTGTCCCGAAAGCTTTCGGGATTGCTCCACCTTTTTATCAAGAAAAAGGTGGATAGAATATGAATTATATATATGGTCATTAATTGATTGTGTAACTTGTCATTAATACCTTTTTGGCAAACAAAAAGCGTGGAAAAAATATTTGTCATTCAATAATGCCAGTTTACATACAACGATCATGGCATAAATATTATGAAAGAATTAGCATCAACATACGATATTTTAAAAGTCCTGGGACATGGCGGCTTTTCTGCTGTTTTTAAAGCACGCCGGAAAGCGGATGGAAATATTGTTGCCTTAAAACAGCTGGATCTTACCCTCGACAATGAGCATGATAAAGAGTACCGTGACTTTAAGGAAGAGGTGGACATGCTCAAGCAACTTGATCATCCCAATATTGTAAAGGTTTATGAGGAACATATTCTTGATCATAAACCGTCTCTGGAAATGGAATTTGTTGATGGAGAAACCCTGGAAACTATCTTAAGAAGAGATAAGTATTTTTCAATAGAGGATACGCTGGATCTTATTGAGCAGATCGCAGGTGCCCTGAACTATTGTCATCATTATTATATTCCGGATGCCGTTGCCCGGCATACAGATTCTGCATTGTTGAAAAGAAATGGAGTAATCCATAACGACATCAATCCCAAAAATATTATCCGAGCAAAAAAGGAAGATGGCAGCTATCGTTATGTACTGATAGACTTTGGCTTGTCTTTTTCCGATCCCGATACGGTTCGCCACAGTAAAAAGGAAGAGGGGATGGCAGAGTATAAATCGCCCGAAAAATGGAACGGTGCGATGGTAGATGCGCCCTCCGATATTTACAGCCTGGGCATTGTTATTTACGAGCTGCTTACAGGCTCTGTACCATTCCCTGTGAAGGATTACAAGACTACGGGCGAAATGATACAGTTAGAAGAAAAGCACAAGACGGCGTCTATACCTGATATGTGTGATAAGAGGGTGGAAGCCATAAAAGCCAGGAAGCCTGCTGATGATACGAACCCTGAAAATATAGAGTGCGATATTCCCGCATGGCTGGAGCTGATGGTAAAAAAATGCCTCGAAAAAGACCCGGCGAAGCGGTTTAAGACCGGGCGGGAGCTAAGCAGCTTTTATTATGAAGGCATTGAAGGAAAGATCGCCATTCCTGTATTGCAGGAGCAGCAGGTAATAGATATAGACCCGGTATCAGGTAATTCCAACATTACTTCGGGAGCTTATATTGAAGTAGTACCTAATTTTCTCACTACCACACAACATTTCTTTGTTAATAAAGAAATAACGACTATTGGCCGTTGGCACGATATGCCCGGCGCTCCTTTAGCCGATTTTGCAATAAGAACGGCTGACAAATTTATCTCCAAAAACCATTGCCAGATTACGCGGAAACAAACCGAAAACGGGCGTTATGTGTATCAGTTAGGCGATACCGGCTCCAGTAAGAACGGCACTTTTTATAACACCGATAAAAACACGCAACGCCTGGGCCAGTATATAAAAGTAAACCTGAAAGACGGGGATTATTTCTGGATAGGCAATACCAAGATCATTTTTCATGAATAACGTTTCCGCAAGAAAAGCAGGTTACTGCAATATTACTGTTCCTAACTGATCTGTTATTTCACGTTCCATATCTTTTAAGGATTTATGTATGAAATGCAGTTCGGGAAACTTCTCGTATCTTTTATCCAGCTCCATATCCTGTTGGTTTTGAAGCAACATGCGCTTTATTTTCTTTAATTTCAGATAGTGTATAGCAGATATAACAATATCTTTGGTGCGGTCTTCAGCACTTAGCTTAAAACTCTGGAGCTCATTTTCATTGCCATCGGCAACTGTCCTGATAAATTTCTGAAAATCCTGCCGGAACAAGGTATGCTGGTAGCCTTCGTTCTGGTCTTTTTTTGCCCAGTTCCTGCTTTCCTCGTAAGGATGATTGAGGAGTGAAATAGCAAATGTGCTCAACGCTTTATTTTCATTATAAACAAAGTACTTTTCACTGAAGTGTTCGGGCCGGCTCTGCAGGAGTTCTTTTATAGCATGTATAAGGCTGGCTACCTCTTTATCTTCAATATCCAGCTCATCAATCTCATTTAAAATATAATCCGCCACCAGGGTTTTGTCATCCCATTGCCTGTTACCATACTCCAGTAAGATCCTTGCCAGTTCACGTTCCTGCAGCTGATCCTTAAACAACATATCAAAAGTAGCATCGTCAAAGTTGGATGCTGCTGCTTCAGCAACTGCTGCTTTATCCGGGCCGCTGGCAATAGCTTTTTTTTCCTGGATGGTGATGCGGTCGCGTATGTATTTATTAACCAGTGCGTGCAGGCCGGCTTCGTCAATACCTAAGATCTGGGATGATTGTTTAATGTAGTCCTGCTGCTTCGTAAAGTCTTCCGCTTTATTAATACGTGAGATGGATTCAGCAATTTTATTAACCAGCTCTGATTTTTTTACGGGGTCGCTGCCGGCATCCTTCAACGACAGTTCCAGCTGGAAAAGGATGAAATCCTTTTTATGTTCCTGTACAAATGCTGTAAAAGCCGAAGCGCCGACTTTGTTAACATAGCTGTCAGGATCTTCATTATCTGGTATCAATACCAGTTTTACGTTCAGTCCCTCTTCCAGTGCCAGGTCAAGCCCGCGCAATGCCGCTTTTATACCAGCGCCATCACCATCATAAATAATGGTCAGGTTATTCGTGTACTTTTTTATGAGCCTTAGCTGGTCAACTGTTAAAGAGGTTCCGCCGGAAGCTACCACGTTTTCTATACCGGCCTGGTGCAGCGAAACAACATCAGTATAGCCTTCTACCAGCAAACATTCATTAGCTTTATCAATAGCAGTACGCGCAAAGTAGGATCCATATAGGATCCTGCTTTTTATATAAATTTCGTTTTCAGGAGTATTAATGTATTTGGGAGCACGATCATTAGCTTTTAAAATCCTGGCTCCAAACCCAATCACCTTGCCACTATTATTGTGAATAGGAAAAATAACGCGTCCGCGATAATTATCCTGCAGACTGCCATTACGTTCTGCGATCAGGCCGGTCTTTAAAAGCAGCTCTTTGTTATACTGATTTTTAACGGCTTCATCAGTAAAAGCGGTACGTGCCTCAGGCGAATACCCCAGTTTGAACTTTTCAATGATCGCCTCTCTAAATCCTCTCTCCTTAAAATAGCTCAGGCCAATATCACGGCCTTCCTCTGTTTTAAAGAGCTGGTCGGTAAAGAATTTTTCTGCAAAGCTGTTAATGATATACAGACTGTCCGCCGTCTGGAATTGTTCTTTCTGTTCCTGGCTTACAAAGGTCTCTTCTACTTCAATCCCATATTTATGGGCCAGCCATTTCAGCGCTTCTACGTAGCTGTATTTTTCATGCTCCATCACGAAGCTGATGGTATTACCGCTTTTGCCGCAGCCAAAGCATTTGTAAATTTCCTTGGATGGAGAAACTGTAAATGACGGTGTTTTTTCGTTATGAAAGGGGCAGTTGCCCAGGTAATTGGCGCCCCGTTTTTTCAGCTTTACAAACTCACCGATCACATCAATAATGTCGATGCGGGAAAGAATTTCCTGTATGGTTTGCTGCGAGATCACGCACCGAAATTAAGGAATTATTGAATCAGCTTCAGCAGGTTGTAGGTACGGATGCATAACATTTTTGAGGATGGGAGTAACGCACGGTGTATTATGAGGTTATCTTTGGTATACCCTCATACCCAAAATGTCTGTGGCGCAACACTATAGGAAAGACAGGTCATAAACAAACTGGAGCCGGTATCGGCCAATGAGTTCAGATATCAAATCCGGCATCTATAAAAACGCATGCTTCATTTCTTCCACCAGGTCTCCTGATATCATCGCGTCCATTCCATATTTTTCAGCTGCCCTGTCGCCTGCCAGGCCATGTATATAAACACCCATGATGGTTGCCTGCTCTGAGGTATAGCCCTGTGCCAGGAGTCCTGTGAGAATACCTGTAAGAATATCGCCGCTTCCGCCTTTTGCCATACCGGCATTGCCTGTAGTGTTAAAATAACCTTTGCCTGAAGGAGTAGCAATCAGCGTATAATGGCCTTTCAGCAATATAACCGCATTGAGCTCCCTGGCTTTTTGAAGCGCTATTTCGGTCTTTTCAAAGTCGTCCATAGTCTCATCGAACAGCCTGGTAAATTCTACCGGGTGTGGGGTAAGAATCGTGTTTTCAGGAAGAAGGGAAAACCAATCTCTGTTTACTGATAATATATTTAAGGCATCAGCATCCAATACCATCGGTTTTTTATAGTTCTGAAGCAGTCCGAACAGTAGGTTTGCCGTATCCTGTTCTTTCCCGATACCGGGTCCAATGCCTATGGCCGAATACATACCGAGGTCATAATCAATTTCTGAAACAATATCACCCGAATTGTCAATTTTGCACATCGCTTCGGGGGTGCTTGTCTGGATCGTGTCAATTCCTTTTTGCGGAACATGCGCAGTAACCAGCCCAACCCCACTGCGAAGACAAGCTCTGGTGCATAGAATGGCAGCGCCCATCTTACCAAAGCTGCCGGCTACAATAAGTGCATGTCCAAAGCTTCCTTTATGTGCAAATGCTCTCCTTGGCTTATAAAATGATTGTACAAGTGTTTTATCAATCAACTCAAACTTACTTTCAACTGTATCCAGATAACCGGGATGAAGGCCAATGTTTAAAATATGTACTTTCCCGAAATTTTCTTCATTTTCCGGGATGAGGAAAGCCTTCTTCAGGCACTGAAAAGTAAGTGTATCATCTGCTTTTATAGCAGTATAATTTTTGGAAGAGCTATCGCATAACAGGCCGCTTGGCATATCTATAGAAATAACCCTGTTAGGAAGACTGTTAATATAATTGACCAGCTTTTCACTAAGCCCATCCAGCGGCCGGTTCAGCCCTGTACCGAATATCGCATCAATAATTAAAGCATGCTCTGGTATATGAGGTAGCTCTGTATCGGGCTTCAGCCATGTAATCGGTACGGTAAAAATACTTTTCAACCGTTCTAAGTTGATGTTAAAGTCGTTGCTGTAAGTGCCGCCGTCATCTAATATAAGTGCCCTTACCTGAACGTCCAGTCTGCTTAACAGCCGTGCAATGGCCAGTCCATCCCCTCCATTGTTTCCATAACCGCAAAAAACAAAAAAAGTTTTTGCGTCTGTATTGCTTTCAAGCCAGTTAAAGCAGGCTTTAGAAGCTTTTTCCATCAGGTCAATAGACGATATGGGTTCCTTATGAATGGTATATTTATCCCATTCTTTCATTTGTGCAGCGCTGAGTAGTTTCATATCTTATTAAACTAAGGGATAAAGATAATATAAGTTGCCTAAAAAGATATGACAGAAATCATGATTAACGGATGACTTTTTTACGCAGCCTTTTTTCTTTTTGCGGGCTGCTTTTTTAGAGCAGGGGTCGTTTGTTTTTTTACAGGCTGCTTTGTATTTTTTTTAACCTCCTGTTTTGCCCTGGTTTTGGGAACAACAGGTTGAGTTGTGGATTTACGTACTATTTCCTTCTTAGAAGCGGGTTGTTTTTGTAGGGGGCGAACCACTTCCTTTTTCTTGGGCATTACTATCGGTTTCGGTGCAACAGGCAGGGCTGGAGCCGTTGCCACGGCATCTTCTTCAACGGCCATATCGTTCTGCATATAATCTCCAAAAACATTATAAGCCATTTTAGCGGTCTTGTAGATAGCTGCGTTATATTTATTACCTAAAATGATAATCACTGCTTTCTCATCAATGAGCCTTGCAAAAGCAGGAGTAAAGCCATGCCATTTGCCGTTATGATAAATAACATGCTTACCATTAGGCAGGTTTAATATACGCCATCCCAGACCATAATTGTGGATGGACGGACGTTCATTACTAAGCGGGTGGTAGGCGGAGTCAAGCAGTGACTGGCGGATAAATTGTTCGCTGTATAAAGCGGCATCCCACTTTAACAGATCTCGCGGAGTACTATAAATATTTTTGTCCCCGTAAGTATCGTCAAATATATCCTGCTCCCATAACGCTCCGGAAGGCTTGTAAGACATAATTACTCTTCCGGCATCTGTAGAATTGTACACAAAAGTATGTTTCATTCCCAGAGGGCCGAATATGGTTTGCTTCATATATTCTGGATATGATTTACCGGTTACTTTTTCTATGATCAGAGCCAGTAATACATAATTGGTATTACAATAGCTAAAGCGGCTACCTGTTCTGTAACTTAAATCAGGCTTATATTGTATGAGAAAATGAAGCACATCTTTGTTGCTCACCATTTTCCCGGCAGGCCACTTTTCTTTATCATCCATAAAATACAGGTAATTAGGTAACCCGCTGCGATGGGAAAGCAGATCTTTTACAGTAACACCTTCATAAGGAAATGCCGGGAAAAAAAGGGTTATATCATCGTTTAATCCTATTTTACCTTGTTGTACCAGTCTTAGTATAGCGACCCCTGTAAACGGCTTACTGGTAGATGCCAGGTGGAAGGATGAGCTATCAGTAATAGGAATTGCCTTTGATTTGGGGTCTGTAAAGCCTGCGTATTTTTCATAAAGAATATTACCTCCTTTTGCGACCAATACAGCCCCGTTAAAATTCGGATGGATCAGTTTGCTGTCAAAAAGTTCGGTCAGTTTATTATGATAAGCTGATAATTCAGTATTGCTTATTTTTTGCGGAGCAGGTAAACTGATAACAGACGAATCGGTTTTAAGAGCGGCAGGTTCAGATGAACCGGATTTACAACCCATAAAAAGCAAAACCAGACCAATAAGAGGAATAAATTTACTCAAGATTCAATACTTTTTAAGGTTGCAAATGTAAACGTATAGCCTTCTAAATAGGACTATGTTGACAAATATTTCAGGATTTTAACAGTATATGAACTGATCCGGTGAGCTATTTTGATCTCAGTATTTTTTTCGCCCTTGATTTAAAGGCTGGCGCTGCATTTGGTAACCTGCTTTCAATAATAATATCCAGCTCAGATTTTATCTCGGGGTATATTTTAGCCAGTTTAGCTAATATGCCCAGGGCAAATGCCTGTGAAGCGATGGCTTCATTTGGGTCTTCTATATACCTGAAGCAGGCATCCATTATAGCACCATGGTATAGCTCCGGTAATTCTTTTAGCTGATCGAAGGTCCTTAGAATGTTTCTTCTGACTGCAGTGGGCTTACCCGGTGCGCACATTTGAGCGAGCAACTTTGTATAGTGCTTATTTATTAAATGTGGATGTTTGGCTGCACAATAGCTTAACGGCCACGAGGCTCTCTGTATAATTGCCGCATTTTCTTCACTAAGAAAGATCTTTAGCAAACTATCAAAACGCTTTTGATGAGCACCCACCCAATTCACAATTTCATGAGCCTGCTGCTTTGTGTAAGGTTTTTGAAATACGGAAAGGAGATCCATAAAGTGGATAAACAAAGGTTGATTTAATAAAATATACATGATTTCAGGGAAGCACCAACAGCCATGAAAGTTTAGTTACCCTATTGGCCTCAAAATGGACCAAAATTTACCAGAGGTGTAACTTACGGTATCTAAGTATCATTAAAATACACTTTATGGCTACGGTATTATTCCCTGTTTATGTTGAGCGAGGCTGTAGCCCCGATGTTCATCAGCAAACTGTTGTTGCTTCAATTGCGGGTAAAGATATAATACCTGAGACAAAAACCCTCAATCAATCAGCCACATACGAAAATTATCCGGGTCTGTGGGTTTATAATGCACAATTTCGCCGCTTTTCAACAAATGCTGAAAAGACCGGAAGCCTCTATATATCTTACTAAATTATCTGGAGCATATTCAAATCCAGGATAGGCGCTCTTGGTTGCAACAATTTTCGTCATGGTTACAACAAGATTATCCATCACAATAATTGTATCCTACATCTTTTTGCCAATAAAAATTGTAAACTTTATAGCTTAAAGGAACGGGAATGGCTGCTTGACCTGGGCTCTTATAACTTTACACAACGGGCTGATGCCGGGAGCATATAGCCATCTTGCTGTGGTAAGTAGGCCGCGTTACAAGCTTGTTTTTACCAAACCGGTTATAAAACAATCTTTTTATTCAGTAACTGAAGAGGGAAAAGCCTGCTTTAAATTAATATACAAATGAAGTCAACTAAATATTACTGGTTAATGAGTATAAGCAGGAAATACAAATTACATACAGGTAGGTACCAGTATGAACAAAAGCGATACTGGATGTATAAAGTTTTTGGGCAGGAAGATCGCATGCCCGCCCGCTTTATACTACCTTACAGTATGAACCCGGTGAAGAAGGTAAGCCTGGTCAAAGCTTTTAAGCATCTGTTTTACACTATTATGATGCCGGTAATATTACTTGCCTCTTTTTCTCTTTCGCTCTTTGCACAATCTAACAGCGACAGTGCCTATGCGCAACCTTTAAAAGATGTATTAAAAGACATAGAAAAACATTATGGCGTAAAGGTCCGGGCCGATGAAAAGCTGGTAGCTGGTAAAATATTGAGGTATGCCAGGTGGAGATACAGAACTGATGTGGACGAAACGCTCCGGAATGTTTTAGCCCCATTTGATTTGAAAGTGAAGCCGGAAGGGGATAAAAAATATAAAGTAAGTGAGTTTGAATATTACCGCTGGCCTGTCGCGGAAGGTTGGGCCGAAATGGACCGCATCGCTGCGCAGTATAAAAATCTTAACGAATGGGAGGAAAGAAAAAAGCTGCTCAGACCCTGTTTAATGGAAGCTTTGCATTTGGCACGGCTACCTGCCTATCCCATAGCTCCACCCATTATCACCCCCAGGCGAACATATAATGGCTATACGGTAGAAAATATTGCTATTGAGATTTTAAGAGGTGTTTGGGTAAATGGTTCTGTTTACCGCCCTGCAAAGTTTAAAGGCAGGATCCCGGTTATCTTGAATCCTGACGGGCACTGGGCCGATCACCGCTTTCGCGCCGACTGCCAGTTGCGCAGTGCTGCATTTGCCAAAATGGGTGCCATCACCATCAGCTACGATCTGTTTGGCTGGGGCGAATCAAGTTTGCAGTTTAAATACGAAGATCACCGGAAAAGCCTTTCACAAACCATACAAACCCTGGGCGCTATCCGGATACTGGATTACCTGCTCAGTCTTAAAGAAGCTGATCCCGGCCGAGTTGGTATAACAGGTGGTTCCGGCGGAGGCAGCCATACTGTTTTAATGGCAGCGCTTGATGATCGTATTAAAGTCTCTGCACCGGTAGTTTCTGTATCTTCTTATATGTATGGAGGCTGCCCCTGCGAAAGCGGAATGCCTATCCATTTTTGTGTTGGTGGAACCAACAATGTAGAACTGGCTGCAATGGCAGCGCCTCATCCGCAATTATTGGTATCGGATGGGGGCGACTGGACAGATAAAATGCCGGAGCACGATTTTCCTTACCTGCAAAAAATATATAGCTGGTATGGAAAAAAAGACAATGTGGAGAATGTGCATCTTCCTGAAGAGAAACATGATTTCGGTATTAATAAAAGAACAGCCGTATACCGCTTCATGGCCCGGTATCTTGGTTTAAATATAGCTGCTATTACTGACAAAGCCGGCAACATAGATGAATCTGGCATTACCATCGAAAAAATGAGCGATATGTATGTATTTGGTGAAGACGGCAGGCTTTTACCGGCTCACGCAGTGAAAGGTTTTGAAAACCTGGAAGAAGTATTTGCCCGAGCCATTAAATAATGCACTTCGTCATATAGGCTCCTGTTTTAAATCATAAAATATTTAGTTCACCCTGCTTAGTTTCGCAGCGCGAAGCAAGAAAAATGTATAGATCGGATATGAAGAGAGAAATGAGAAGAATAGTCCTGGTTTTCATTGCAGTTGCATTATTTACGTTACCTGCATTGGCTCAGAAAGACAGGTATAAGATTGGCCTTATAGACCTGATGTTGTTAAAGCGGCAGAAACTGGGCGCCATTACAGTGGCAAAAGAGCTGGATGCAGATGGGATCGAAATAGATATGGGAGGCCTGGGCAATCGCCCCACTTTTGATAATAAGCTCTTAACAGATTCGGTGAGAGCACAGTTCTTAAAAACTGCAGCAGAGAATAATATAGAGATCTTCTGTCTGGCTATGACAGGATATTATGCACAGTCCTTTTGTGGCAGGAAGGCCTATGTGCAGTCCATTGAAGATTGCATCAGCACCATGCAGCTGATGCATGTAAAAACAGCTTTTCTTCCACTGGGCGTTCAGTGCGATCTTAAAAAAAATCCATCGGTGAGGGATTCCGTTGTGGCACGCCTGAAAGTTGCCGGTAGCATGGCCGAAAAAGCAGGCGTAACCATAGCTGTAGAAACGGCGCTAACGGCAAAGGAAGAGGTACAGCTGTTAAAAGAGATCAACTCCCCGGCGGTAAAAATTTATTTTAATTTTTCTGCACCACTGAAAGAGGGCAGGAATCTGTACAAAGAATTAAGGGTGCTGGGCAGAAAACGTATTGCAATGATCCATGCTACCAATAAGGATAGTGTATGGTTGCAGAACGATCCGCAGATTGATCTGCACAAAGTAAAAAGAACATTAGACAAGATGAAGTGGCGCGGATGGCTTGTAGTAGAGCGCAGCAGGGATGCAACACAGCCAAGAAACGTAAAATATAATTATGGGGCCAACGTGGCTTATTTAAAAAAGATTTTTCAGCCGGAACAGCAGAACGTACCAAGATAGCAGGCTATCTGATAGATTCAGGTATATACAACGCCTTTTACACGGGGATGTTCCAGGAAAGTCAGTAAGCATACAGTCACCGGATCCATAAAAAACATATGATGGGCTTCATACGGAGGGTGTATTAATTAATGGTACTTTTTGGAAAAAACACCCTTCGGCAAGCTCTTCTGAAAAAAATAAGGATGGCAAAAAAACGGGCAGCTGGACAGAACAGGATACAAAAAAATGAATTGTTTATTACACTTGCAGGGTTATATAAAGTTATTTTTGCCTGAATAATTATTTTATGAGTACAGATTTACTGCAATACAATACGAAGTATCCGTCTGTAGCGGACTTAAAGCGAAAAGCCAAAAAAAGAATTCCCAAATTTGCCTTTGATTATCTGGAGGGAGGATGTAATGATGAGCTGAATGTATGGCGTAATGAAGAAGATTTCAAGCATGTTTTTTTGATGCCTCAGTATTTAAAAAAACACAAAGGGGTAGATATGCGTACCGAATTGTTTGGCCATATTTATGACGCTCCTTTTGGTATAGCTCCTATAGGGCTGCAAGGTTTAATGTGGCCCAATGCGCCTGAAATCCTGGCTAAAGCTTCTTCAAAACATAATATCCCCTATGTATTAAGTACGGTATCAACCAGCAGCATAGAACGTATCGCAGCGCTTACAGAAGGCAGGTTTTGGTTTCAGCTATACCATCCTACAGAAAACTCACTGCGCGATGATATATTGCGTCGCCTGGATGAAGTGAATTGTCCGGTACTGGTTGTATTGATTGATGTACCTTCTTTTGGCCTGCGCTACCGGGAAATAAAAGCAGGTCTTTCTATGCCCCCCAAAAATACGGTCAGCAATTTCGTACAGGCGGCTATGCACCCTGTATGGGGTATAGAAACTTTGCGTGCGGGCATTCCGTCCTTTGCTACCTTAAAACCTTATATGAAAAAAGGGATGGATATGAAGCAACTGGGCAAGTTCATGAACGCTACATTTACCGGCCGTGTAGACGCGGATAAAGTGCAGGCGATAAGGGATAAATGGAAGGGAAAACTGGTAGTGAAAGGGGTGGTAAGCGAGCAGGATGCCGAAATATGTGCTAACATAGGGGCAGACGGAATTATTGTTTCTAATCACGGGGGTAGACAGATAGAGGCAGGGGAGTCTACTATAAAGCCACTGAAAGGTTTGGCCGAAAAATTTGGCAGTAAATATAAAGTGATGATTGACAGCGGGCTTCGGTCTGGCCCGGATATTGGCAGGTCATTGGCTTGCGGCGCCGATTTTACTTTCATGGGAAGGCCATTCATGTACGGTGTTGCAGCGCTGGGTAGAGAAGGAGGCGATCATACCATAGCCATGTTCAAAGCGCAGCTAAAACAAGTGATGGAGCAGGTATGTTGTGAGACCATAAAAGATTTTCCCGCAACGCTGATACAATAAAGACAACTACGAGATATAATATACTATTACTAAATACTGAGCAATGAACCGATCTGTGTACATTATTTCGCCATCCGCGCAAAGTGGAAAATTATTGATAAGCCTGGGGTTGATGCAGATGCTGCACCGTACCACTACCAAAATCGCCTATTTCAAGCCATTAATTGAAACGAAAGACGTTAAGGATAATCATATTGATACAATTCTTACCCATTTCAAAATAAATATGGCCTATGAAGATGCTTACGTCTTTACAAGGGCCGAATTAAGTGAGCTGGAAAACCAGGGAAAGATCAATGAGGTGTATGAGCAGATCATTAACCGTTATAAGGATCTGGAATCGAAGTTTGATTTTGTTTTGGTTGAAGGAAGTGATTTTAATGAGGAGGGATCCATTTTTGAGATAGATTTTAACGCTTCCCTGGCGCAAACGCTTGGTATTCCTGTACTACTGGTAACAAAAGATAGTTTTGAAACCACTGCCGAGCTGGTAAGCAATGCCATTGCCGAAGTACATTCCTTTATTGCTAAGGATATCAATATTATCAGCCTGTTCGTTAGCCGCTGTACCAAACAGGTGCAGGATGTAAAACAAAAGCTGGAAAGATATCTCTCCGATAAAATAGAAGTGTCTGTTATTCCTAATAATTATGAGCTTACCAAGCCCAGCATGAAGGAAATTGCAGAGCAACTGAAAGCGCATATCCTCTTTGGCGGTGATAAGCTTGAAACTATTGCTAAAACTTCTATCATAGGGGGTATGCAGTTAGGTAATTACCTGCCGCGCATGCAGGAAGATTGTGTTTGTGTGATCCCGGGAGACAGGGGAGATCTGATCGTAGGTACTGTGCTTGCCAATATGTCGCCGCAATATCCTAATGTGGCCGGCATTGTGCTTTCGGGCGGATTTTTGCCTGAGCGCTCTATTGTTAATCTGATGGATGGCACCCAGAAACCACTGCCTGTTTTAGCCGTTCCAACCGGCACTTTTGAAACAGCCAGCAAAGTAGCCAATATTAAATCACGTATTTCTCCCCGAAGCCAGTATAAGATAAAATTAAGCATCGATCTTTTTGAAGCGGCAGTGAATGCTACATCGCTGAACGAAAAGATCAACTCTGTAAAAACAGAAAGCATTACACCGCGTATGTTCCAGTATAATATGCTGGTAAACGCCAAAAAGCTGCAGCGTCATATTGTACTGCCAGAAGGAGGAGATGATCGCATTTTAACGGCTGCATCGCACCTGGCTAAAGACAAGATCGTGTACCTTACCATACTTGGAAATAATGAAGCGATCAAAGCAAAAGTTACCCAGTTGGGTTTGTATTGGGACGATTCTCGCATCAAGATCATAGATCCGGAAATGAGCGAGAAATATGAAGATTACTATCATACCCTTTATGAACTGCGTAAATCGAAAGGCCTGGAACTGACCACTGCGGCAGACCTGATGCTGGATGTTTCTTATTATGGAACGATGATGGTGCACAAAGGTGAAGCAGATGGTATGGTATCGGGTGCTGCCAACACAACAGCCCATACTATAAAACCGGCCTTACAGTTTGTAAAAACGCGGCCGGGTGTTAACACGGTTTCTTCTATATTCTTTATGTTGCTGCATGACAGGGTACTGGTTTATGGCGACTGTGCAATTGTGCCTAATCCCACAGCTGAGCAGTTGGCTGAAATAGCAATTTCATCTGCCGATTCGGCCAGGGCTTTTGGTATTGAAGTTCCTAAAGTAGCCATGTTGTCTTACTCTTCAGGTTCATCGGGCAGTGGCGAGGATGTAGAAAAAGTAAGAGCCGCTACTTTGATGGTAAAAGAAAAAAGACCGGATCTTTTAGTGGAAGGACCTATACAGTACGACGCGGCAGTTGATCCCGTGGTAGGTAAAAGCAAGCTGCCCAATTCACCTGTAGCTGGTCAGGCTAATGTGCTTATATTCCCCGATCTGAACACCGGTAACAATACGTACAAAGCTGTTCAGAGAGAAACCGGCGCCCTGGCCGTCGGACCGATGTTACAGGGCCTGAATAAGCCTATTAATGACTTGAGCCGTGGCGCTACTGTTGATGATATTTACAATACGGTTGTAATAACCGCTATCCAGTCGGCAAATAGTTAGGGAAATCGGTAAGAGCGTGCGTGCTCGTTTATCTCCCAACTATGGGGAATGCGATGCAATTTTGATAATATATATGTATAATAGTTGGCAAACAAAAAATAACAAAAATAGCAATGGAAATATTGGTTATAAATGCGGGTAGTTCATCTTTAAAATACCAGCTGATAAATGTGGAAAGTGGAAAGGTACTGGCCCGGGGACTTGCGGAACGCATTGGTATGGGAAGTGGTAATATCAGTCATACATGGACAAAGGGAGTGCAGGAGTTCAAAAAGAAGATCGATAAGGATCTGCCGGATCATAATATAGCTTTTGATATGATCTCTGAACTGTTGACCGGAGAAGAAACCGGGGTGATCAAACAGCGGGAGGATATAAAGGCAATCGGCCACCGGATAGTACATGGTGGTGAGCATCTTTCGGAAACACAGATTGTTACAGAAGATGTAAAACAAAAAATAAGAGATGTAATTCCCCTGGCGCCTTTGCACAACTTCGCCCATCTTATTGGTATTGAAGCAGCCGAAAAAACTTTTTCGAATGCGGTGCAGGTAGTTGTTTTTGATACTGCTTTTCACCAAACCATGCCGGAGAAAGCTTTCAGGTATGCTATCCCCGAAAAGTATTATAAGAAGCATGCCATACGGGCCTATGGTTTTCATGGTACCAGCCATAAGTATGTGTACGAGCAGGCGGTAAAATATCTTGAAAAGAACGATCTGAAGGCAATAACCATCCATTTGGGTAACGGCGCCAGTATGAGTGCTGTTAATGAAAACGGACAATGCGTGGAAACCAGCATGGGGCTTGGGCCCCTGGCAGGACTGATTATGGGTACCCGGTCAGGAGATATTGATCCTTCGGTCATTTTTTATATGGCTGAGGAGTTAAATATGTCGCTTACAGAAATTAAAAGCCTGCTGAACAAAGAAAGTGGTATGCTGGGACTGGCGGGCAGCAATGATGCACGGGATGTGTCAAAAGCCTATCATGAAGGAGATAAAGCTGCCATACTTTGTTATGAGATGTATACGCACCGTATCAAAAAATATATTGGTGCGTACGCAGCCGTCTTAAATGGAACCGATGCTTTGATATTTACAGCAGGCATTGGAGAGAACGATACTTTAACACGCAGTCTTTCCTGCGCCAATTTATCAGGGTTAGGAATCGTAATAGATGAGGCGGCCAATCTTTCCAAAAATCACCCTTCCGCTCCTGTAGAGATACAGACTGCCAATAGCAGGGTGAAAGTGCTTATTATTCCCACAAACGAAGAACTCGAAATTGCACATCAGACCTATGAGGTAGTGAAGAAGATGGGCTTATCATAGGTCAGAGAAGTGGTAGGAAAGGGTAGGTGAACCTATCAGATTGATGTGCTACAACGAATATACGGGCGGACTAAACTGGTTCCTGCTGTATAGCTTTTGGAGAACTGTTGTTTTGTGATTTTACATTGATGATGAAAAAAACAATAAGTAATCTGATATTAGTTTGATGATTAAAGTTTAAAAAATCAGGTTGAATATCCTGAAATATTCCGGTCGGTGAAAATCAGGATATTCAGAATCAATCTTAGTCCAGGAAAGATAATGCGGTTTGTCATACCCGTCTCCGCTAAATCCGGAACAAATTTTTTGAGTTAAATTATTGCCTGGATAAATTAATATAAAAAGCGATTCTTCTAAAATGCTATTAAGTTAAGTATATGTTTCCACGATAAGGTATCACCCGGTAGCAGACTCTTACAACAATTGACGTTTTTCACAAAATCGTTATCAGCCAAAGTATTTTTTCATTACTGACATACACCTGTCACTGCCTCAACAGAGCTTTGTTGTATTCAATCATCTAAAATGAATGTTATGAACACAACAACTACTATTGAACGTCCTGTTATCACTCCTGAAGAATTATTAGCTGCATGGCAGGGCCATAGAAAGCTTACCAGAAAAGTAATTGAGGTTTATCCGGAAAAGGACCTTTTTACTTTTTCTATTGGAGGTATGCGTCCTTTTTCTGAGCTCTGCAAGGAGATGATTGTTATTGCCGCCGGGGGTATGAAGCAGATTGTAACCGGCGTGATAACGCCGTTTGAAGATGCAATGCCGGAAGTAAAGGAAAAAGCAGATTTACTGGAAGCCTGGGACAATGCTACCGGGCAAATTAATATATACTGGAAGCAGATGACACCAGAAAAGTTTCATGAAGAAGTTAATCTTTTTGGCGAATACAAATTTCCGGCAATAGAAAACATACAGTATTTTATTGATAATGAAATCCACCATCGTGGGCAGGCATACGTTTATTTGCGGGCTTTAGGCATTGAGCCGCCTTTCTTTTGGGACAGGTATTGAGCTGGTTAATTTTCCTCACTGTTAACTGCATTGCTTTGATTAATACGCTGGGCAATATCATTTGCACATTCTTTTAACCGTAGTTTCAGGCTTTGCGGTTCAATGATATCTGCTTTATCTGCAAGCATAATGAACCATCGGATAAAATATTCGGGATTGTCGGCATATTTAAAGAGCATCTCAATTTTATCGCCAATATTTCTTTCAGATACAAAGCCGTAAAAATGACGGCTTTGTTTTATATATTTCGCAAAGGGCTTGTCTATTTCAATTTTAATAACGAGCTCCTGTTTTTCACTGCCGGGTCTCTGTAAATAAAAAGATAGCTCGCGGTGTTGAAGTTCAAAAGATTTGTTCAGCTTTACGATTTTAAAGATCCTGTCAGCCCTGAATTTCCGGTAGTCTTTGCGAAGGTGGCAATAAGCCATCAGGTACCAGTAGTCATGTTCATGATACAGCCCTATCGGTTCGATCACTCGTTCATTCGGTGCATCCGATTCAATGGACTGATAAGAAAACTGTACCTGCTTTTTGTTCGCTATGCCATACATTAACACTTCCAGCGCATTGGGAACTTCTTTATTAAACAGGTTTTCCTTAGGCTGTACCATTATTTTGGTATCCAGTTCATTTATCCAGTCTTTTTCAGCCCAGCGCAGTACCGATTTTACTTTATACATTGCCGACAGAAAGGCAGTACCTACAGATTCATCCGTAAAATGCTGCATCAGTTTTTCTGCTGCTACAAAACTCACAGCCTCATCGCGGGTAAACATTACCGGAGGTAATTTATAACCTTCTACTATGGAATAGCCTACACCTGCTTCTGAAGAAATCGGAACGCCCGATGCTTCCAGGGTCCTGATATCCCGGTAAATGGTGCGCAGGCTTACGCCAAACCGGTCGGCCAGCTCCTGCGCTTTTACAATGCGTTTGGATTGTAATTGCGTAAGAATAGCAACCACCCGGTCAAACTTTTTAGGACTTTCATCTATTTCTTCTCTGAATGACATAGCTGCAATTTATACAACAATTATAAATTATGGCAGGTTTCTGATCTTTAGTAAATTACCGGTCTCTGTTAGTATAATGCTCATAAAGCAACCGCACGATATTACAGGGTTTTACTGAGTACTTTAAAATTTATAACCTAAAGAAATACCAAAACCAACATTTTTGATATTGCCATTGGTTTGCTGCCCATTGTCTTTTGATGTTATATTAGCTATACCAAACTGGGCGTTTAGCTGAATTGAGAGGTTATTCCAGAATTCATAGCCCGCTAACAGGTTGCCACCACAGTCCAGTGGCTTACCATAGTAATCTTCATCGTCCTTTAAACGCTCCCAATCATCATCAGAAATATCATCTTTAAATTTCAACTTACCGATTTCACTTTTGCCATCATATCTCTTTTTCCATTTTCCTTCCAAACCGTAAGCAATATATGGACCCATACCTAACAATAGCCGCCCGTTTCCTGATCCAGGCTTATAAAGGAAATTAACAGGTATTTCTGCATAATAAGGAACCGTTTTATAATAATCATCCTCATCTTTATATTGAGCACCTTTTGTGCTGAATAATAACCCCGGCTGTACAGAGAACCCGCCTGCCACAGGTATATCAAAAGTAACACCTGCATGAAACCCCGGTATTAATTTATTATTTTCAATCTTCTCACCATTTTGATATTTGCCTGTAAGGTTGGAAAAATTAACACCCGCTCTTACACCTATCTGTACCTGTGCAGAGGATCTTATGGCAATTATATTTAAACAGCCGATAAGCACGCAGTAAAGCATAAACTGTATGGATTTCATAAACAATCGTTTTTTTATAGAAAAAAACATCTAAAAATAAAAAAACTTTTACGGACTTACCCAAACATGATTGATTTGAATGAAGCTCTTTCGTCAGGCGACGGCAACACTTTTTTAAAGTCTAATTGGTATTATTTATTATTGTCTGAACAGGATTAGCATAGAGTAATGCAAGGGGTTTTCGGAGCAAATACGGCAAAATGATTTCTGGATCCGTATGATATCCCGGCCAGCTGATGTTAATAGTAAAATTTTCCATTACAACAATAAAAACGACCATGAGCATAAGATACGTCTTTGGTAAATTTACCATCCGTTAAATATAAATTATTGCTCGTGAAACGATTGTTGCAGGTCATCTTCTTATTCGTCTATTTATCTGTTTCTGCCCAGACCGGTGCGGGCAGGCCCGGTAACGTTGCTCCTGATGCAAACGTATATATTGCCATATCAGGTAATGATATGAATCCTGGAACAATAGATCAACCTAAAGCTACGCTTTATGCGGCCTTGCGCCAGGTAAGGGAAATAAGGAGATTGAACGGGCCGATCCTTATGCAACCTGTTCATATTATTATACAGCCGGGCACTTATTATTTACAGGAACCTGTATTTGTAAGGACCGAAGATTCGGGCACCCCCCAAAGCCCTACTATTATCAGTGCTGCTGAAAATGCAAAAGTTATTCTAAGTGGTGGTGTCCCGATCAGCGGCTGGAAAAGGCTACATGTAGCAGTTGCCGGATTGCCAGTAAAAGCGCACGGGCGTGTATGGGTAGCCGATTTGCCGGAGGATCTTTATGGCTTGCCTCCTGTACGCCATCTATGGGTAAATCACATAAAAGCTACCAGAGCCAAATGGCCAAATGGTGATGAAATGAAACGCATTATCAGCTGGGATAAAAAAGAAGAGACCTGCCAGATTCCCGTGCCTCCCGTTTCAGTTGCAAATAGCAGTGGTGTGGAAATGTTTATTCATCAATGGTGGGAAATTGCCATTTTACGTTTAAAGCAGATAAAGATGAATGGCGACAGCGCTCAGCTCAGCTTTCGCCAGCCGGAGAGCCGCATACAAAGTGAGCACCCATGGCCGGCGCCGTGGATATCAAAAGAAACCGGTAACTCCGCTTTTTATTTATCCAACGCCATTGAATTTTTAGATGAGCCCGGCGAATGGTTCGCTGACAGGGCAGGGAAAAAGTTATACTACTGGCCGCGCCAAGGAGAAGACCTTGAAACGGATAAAGTGATAGTGCCCCTGCTCGAAAACTTAATAAATATAGAGGGCACTACTGATGAACCGGTAAAGCATATAGTTTTCAAAAATATTGCTTTTCAGCATACACGCTGGAACCGGCCTTCATTGCAGGGGCATGTGCCGCATCAGGCTGGTATGCCTATGACAGATGCCTATAAGCTAAGGCCGGCGGGAACAAAAGATAAAGTATCGCTGGAGAACCAGGCATGGATCGTAAGGCCCGAAGCTGCTGTGAAAGCGTCCTTTGGCAGCCATCTGCTTTTTGAAGACTGCTCTTTTCAGCACATAGCCTCCACAGGTCTGGATTATAACCGTGGCATACAAAACAGCGCTATCAGGGGTAACCTTTTTAAGGATATTGGCGGCACAGCAATCCTGACGGGTGTATTTGCCGATGATGGGATGGAGATCCATCTGCCTTACAACCCCAAAGATGAAAGGGTAATAACCGATGCAATCACCATTACCAACAATTTGGTTACCGATGCTACCAATGAAGATTGGGGTACTGTGGGGATAGGGCTGGGATATACCCGCAATGCGGTGGTATCGCATAACGAAATTGAGAACGTAAATTATTCAGGTATTAGCATGGGCTGGGGCTGGAGCCCTAAACCGAATGTGATGAGGAATAACAAGATCATCTCTAATAAGATCCATCATTTTGGAAAACAGAATTATGATTGTGCAGGAATTTATACTTTAAGCGCGCAACCCGGGTCGGTTATTAGTGAAAACTATATTGACAGCATTTACAAAGCTCCTTATGCCCACCTTCCATCCCATTGGTTTTATCTATACACCGATGAGGGATCTTCTTACATCACCATAAAGAATAACTGGACGGCTTCTCAAAAATACTTACAGAATAATAACGGCCCGGGGAATGAATGGATCAATAATGGCCCGCAGGTAGATATAAAGATAAAACAAAATGCAGGGCTGCAGCCGGCTTATCATCACCTGCTGAAAGAAACAACGTACCGGCAGGTAAAGCAGCCCATTAATACAGATCATGAAGAGCTGGTAGAAATAGTAGCGACTAAAGGAAAGCTGAACATAACGAAGCTGAAGGATTTTTTACGGCAGAACCATATCAGCCCTAACAGTATTTACAGGTGGAAAGACCGCTATGTTATTTTTGATAAGATCCAGGACCTCTCTGTATTTGAAGGCCGGCTGAGAAAAGCATTTCCCGGACTTACCGTAAGACCTTATTATGATATGTATTACCGGTTCGACCGGGGCCGTTGCGGCGATACTTCAACAGCCGGGCAATGGAAGCACATTATTTTAACGGCCAACCTGGTAGCTGATGCACAGAAGCAAAAGGAGTATTTAAAGTATCATGCAGCACAGTTTGAAGAATGGCCCGAAGTGGCTAAGGGCTTTTGTAATGCCGGTTTTCAGCGGTTAATGATGTTTCGCAACGGAAGGCAGCTCATGCTTATTATAAGTATACCCAGAGGGAAAACCCTGGATGAGCTGAATCCCAAAACAGTGGAAAATAACCCGCGTGTAAAAGAGTGGAATAGATTAATGGCCCAATACCAGGAAGGTATCTCGGGAACAAAAAAGGGAACGGTTTGGGTGTTTTTAGAAAAAGTCCATAAACCATAGTCTATAGGGCTATCGGCAAATGATTTAATTGCTAAATAACAGGCGAATGTTAAATATTGGTATCCTCGGTTTGGGTGAAGGGCGAAGCACTATCAGCGCTGTTTTGCAAAGTAAAAAATTGCGGTTAAAAATGCTTTGTGATGTGAGTGAAGAAATGTGCCGGCAACGTTGTAAGGAGTTTGATTTTGACCATTATACCACGAGGTATGAAGACGTACTGAATGATACCGATATAGATATTATTGCTATTTATACGCCGGATCATTTACATGCAGCTCATGTGAGCCAGGCATTGAAACATGGAAAGCATGTGGTTTGCACCAAGCCGTTCATTGACGACCTCGAAGATGCAAAAGCCTTGATGGACTTGCAGCAGCAAACAGGGAAGAAGGTTTTTATAGGGCAAAGCTCCCGTTTTTTTGAACCGGCAAAACGCCAGCGCAAAGATTTTGAAGCCGGTGAAATAGGAGATTTGATTACAGTGGAAAGCCATTATCATGCCGATCACCGTTGGTTCCTGGAAAAGAAATGGGCATTGGAAGATGCTTTTAAATGGCTGTATGGCGGTTTAAGCCATCCTGTAGATTTTATCAGGTGGTATTTGCCGGATATACAAGAAGTAATGGGATATGGTATGATCAGCGCTAACGGCAAGAAAGCCGGATTGAAGCATGAAGATACCATGCATTTTATTTTTAAAGCAATGGATGGCCGTATTGCCCGTGTAAGCGGGGTATATACATCACCCATTCAGCCGGCTTACAGGGAAAGCGGGATGAGCACGGTATTGCGCGGAACGAAAGGCGCCAGCCAGGCTGACTATCATGAATTACGTTATGCAATTACCGACAAAACAGGGGAAGAAAAAATAATAACATGGGGAGAGGGTGCGTTAAAGCATTATTTCCGTTTTGAAGGCCAAAGCCACCATGCAGGCGAGTACCAGAATTATTTAGAATACTTTGCCGATTCCATAGAACAGGACTTCACCGCTTATCCTGACATGTCGGAAGGTATCGGAACAATAGCGTTGTTACAGGCAATGGATGAGAGCCTGAAAACAGGAAAGCCGGTGAAGGTAAAGGAGGTACTGGAAAGATACAACCTGGAGCTGGATTTATAAAGACGATGGGTGCATTACAGGTAGTCATGGTCGTCATGCCGACTAAAGGATTTTCGGTGCCAAATCAATGAGGTAATGGCAAAAAAGAATCGTCACTTTGAGCGGAACCCGCCAAAGGCGGGAAAAGCCTAAAAGTCTCCTGAATTGAGGAGATCCCTATCCAGCTTCGCAGGTATCGGAATGACGTATAACAAGGGGATTTGCTCCGTGCGACAATTTGAAATACTTAATAAGGCGATGGAAGACGGCTCGTATACCATAAGTTTATAACTTATGTCTTTGGCTCTTTGTGAAAAATTATTCTTTTGGATCAGTCTCTTGCGTGGGAATTGGCTGATTAAATAAAACAATACGTGAACAATATTTTATCAAAACTTCAAACTATTGATTATATAATAGTCGCAGTGTATCTGGTGATACTGCTATATATTGGCTATAGG
This sequence comes from Niabella aquatica, assembly GCF_054779315.1. Taxonomy (NCBI): domain Bacteria; kingdom Pseudomonadati; phylum Bacteroidota; class Chitinophagia; order Chitinophagales; family Chitinophagaceae; genus Niabella; species Niabella aquatica. The sequence goes on along the minus strand of NZ_BAAGYM010000006.1, from coordinate 108,173 downwards.
GCGAGTTTTGGCAGCAAAAAGAAGTCTGATGAAACATTGTTCCTGGCAGGCAGGTCGCTCAACTGGTATAACATTGGCTTTAACATGTGGGGTACCAATGTCGGGCCTTCTATGTTGCTGGCTTTTGCCAGCATTGGCTATGCCACCGGCATTGTAGCCGGTAATTTTGAATGGTATGCCTTTGTGTTCCTGTTACTGCTGGCACTGGTGTTTGCGCCACGCTACCTTGTTAGTAATGCTACCACCATGCCCGAGTTTATGGGGCAGCGGTTTGGCGACAGTACCCGCAATATACTGGCCTGGTATGCACTGGTTAAAATGCTGATATCCTGGTTGTCATTGGGCCTATTTGCCGGGGGATTTTTGGTGCGGCAGATTTTAGGTATTCCTATGTGGCAATCGGTTATTGTGCTGGTACTGTTTGCAGGCTTGTTTGTTTTTGTCGGCGGACTGAAAGCCATTGCAAGAGTGAATGTGTTTCAGATGATCCTGCTGATCGCAGTTTCATTTCTATTATGCATCCTGGGCATACAGAAAGTAGGTGGCATACAGGCATTGATCGGTAATGCTCCCGAAGGCTACTGGCGCCTCGTGAAGCCTGCCTCAGATACTTCCTATCCCTGGCCTGCAATTTTGCTGGGTTATCCTGTTTCGGCCATTGCTTTCTTTTGTACCGATCAGGCCATGGTACAATCGGTATTGGGCGCGAGGAACCTTGAGCAGGGACAGCTGGGCGTAAGCTTTATCGGGTGGCTGAAAATCTTATCGCTGCCGTTGTTCATTCTTCCCGGGATTGTTTGTTTTCAGCTGTTTCCCGACCTTTCAAGCCCCGATCTGGCTTATATGACACTGGTAACGAATCTTTTTCCTGCAGGACTAAATGGGTTGGTAATCGTTGTGCTGATTGCGGTGCTGGTAGGTACTATTGGTTCTTCACTGAATGCTTTAAGCACAGTATTTACAACCGATATATACGTAAAAAATATCAATCCGGCAGCCAGTAACCGGCAGATCATCAAAATCGGCCGTATTACCGTACTGGCCGGGTGCTTCTTTGCTATACTCATGGCATTGGCTATCGACAGTATTAAGGGTTTGAATTTATTTGATGTGTTTCAAGCCGTATTGGGCTTTATTGCACCTTCATTGGCTGTGGTATTTTTGCTGGCTGTTTTCTGGAAGAAAACAACCAGGCTTGCTGTGAACTTCACTTTGTCGTGGGGCTCTTTTATCAGCCTGGGCACCGGCGTTTTGTATTTGTGGGTATTCCCCTCAAAAGAATATTATTTCTGGCCGCATTATTTAATGTTGTCGTTCCTGATTTTTGCTTTGCTCATGGTACTGGCGGTCATTATTTCACTATTAGATAAAAACGGTGTAAGAGGTGCCATGATCCGTAAACATGATCTGCCCAGGCCCACCCGCAGGGTGAAGGCCGTTTGGGGCGCATTGGTTCTTGTAATGATCACTTTGTATATAATATTTCATTAAATAATGCATTTGAAAAATGTTTTTATGAAGTCAACTTTAGAATATATGCCGTCAGTCTCACCTCCCTGTCCGGTAGGCAGGCGTTGCACGCTTATGCGAAAAAATATAGCTGGTCAGCAGATACTTCGCTATGGCCTGGTTATGTTATTCTTTCTTTGGGGGTTAGGAGGCCATGCTCAAACCTGGATCTGGTATCCCGGTGATTATGAAATATGGCTATCCAACCAGATGCAAAACCGCCGTACCGAGCGGGGCGTGTTCTTTCCTGTATTCTGGAAAATAGATAATCATTATCCGCTGATAGATTTTCACAAGGTATTTGACCTTGCGGTTCCGGAAGAAGTAGAGATCCGCGTACAGGGACAGTACAATGTAAAGCTGGACGGAAAGGCGTTGGAAGGTTACCCGGAAAAGATCGTTGTTCCCGCTGGAAAACATAAGATCAACATTAAAGTGTTCAACCAGCGCGAAGTGCCCGCCATCTTTGTAAAAGGAAATAAGGTAGTAAGCGATAACACCTGGCTGGTAACTTTTGAAGATAAAGAATGGATCGATGAGACCGGCAAAACCTCTGATATATCCACTACCAAATGGATGAATGCTGGTGCGTGGAACTTTAATGAAGCAGCACAATTACCATCAGCATTTAAGCTGCCTGTAAAGCCGCTTGAAGCTGTAAGTGCTGTCAAAAATACTAATAATACATTGGTGGATTTTGGAAAAGAAACCTTCGGTTATATAAAGTTACATCATTTAAAAGGAAAGGGCAAACTGGCATTGTACTATGGCGAAAGCACGGAAGAAGCGGTTGATACCGCGCATACCGAAACCTACGATAAGCTCAATATCGATCAGCCGGGCGGCGATTATACACTGAATCTTTCCAAAGCTTTCAGGTTTGTAAATATTATTGCCGATCCTTCTGTCAGTTTCGACAAAGTATCGATGTTGTATGAGTATGCCGATCTGCAGGATAAGGGTTCGTTTAAATGCAGTGATGACGAGATGAATAAAATTTACGAAGTAGCTAAATACACTTTTCATTTAAGCACCAAAGAGTTTTTTATAGATGGTATTAAACGGGATCGCTGGATATGGAGCGGGGATGCCTACCAGAGCTACCTGATGAATTATTATTTAACCAACGATAACGAAACAGTGAAACGCACCACGCTGGCACTTCGGGGGAAAGACCCGGTAACCAGCCATATCAATACCATTATGGATTATACTTTGTACTGGTTTTTAGGTGTATATGATTATTATTTATATAGTGGCGATGAAGCTTTTGTGAAGGATAATTACGACAGGATGAAATCACTGATGAGCTATGTGTTGGGCCGTACCAATAAGTATGGTTTGCTGGAGGGCCTGGCGGGGGATTGGGTATTCATTGATTGGGCAGAAGGCTTGAGCAAGCAGGGAGCAGTAAGCTTTGAACAACTGTTATTTGCACGCAGCCTGGAAACAATGGCTTTGGTGGCTAGCCTGGTGAACGAAAAAGAAGATGCTGCTAACTATGCAAAGCTGGCTGAGGGTGTAAAACAAAAGCTATTTGGTCTTTATTGGAACGAACAAAAGCAGGCCATTGTGCATAGCTATGTAAATGGCAAACCAACGGATCATGTAACGCGTTATACGAATATGTTCGCTATTTTCTTTGATTACTTCAACGCCGACCAGAAGAAAAATATTTTACACTCGGTTTTATTAAACGATAAGGTACCACCGATTACAACGCCTTATATGCGCTTCTACGAAATGGAAGCATTATGCGCATTGGGCGAGCAAAACTATGTGACCCAAGAAATGAAATCCTATTGGGGTGGCATGTTAAAGCTGGGCGCTACTTCTTTCTGGGAAGAGTATAACCCCAAAAAATCAGGCGCTGACCATTACGCTATGTATGGCAGGAAATATGGTAAAAGCCTTTGCCATGCCTGGGGCGCCAGCCCGCTGTATTTGCTGGGCAAATATTACCTGGGTGTTAAGCCAACAGGTGCTGGCTACAGCACTTATACGATCGAGCCGGCCTTGGGCGGGTTAAAATGGATGGAAGGCAAAGTGCCCACACCGGCTGGTAATATCGAAATGTATTGCAGCACAAATAATCTTAAGATTTCCTCACCTGTAGGGTTGGGTAAATTAGTATTGAAAAGTAAAAGGAAGCCCAAATGCCGGGAAGGAAACTTTGTGAATAAGGGTAATAGCGTGTATGAGCTGGATATTGAAAAAAATAAGCAATATAATATTATGTACCAGTCATTGTAGTGCAATAAGGGAATGAAATATAATCAATATCGTCATCCTCCCTCCCAAGCCAGAGGAATAGGAGATCTCTCCCAATTCAGAAAATCTCGACCGGAGGGAGAAATGACGTAAGGTTCACTTGCAGCCGGGTGTCTCATAAAGCATCGTACGCTGCCCGTAGAGCCGGCGCCTTATAAAATATTCTTTAAATGAAAATAATGAAAGATTTAAAAAGCATTTTACTATTTGCGGGATTAGTGTGCAATGCCTTTGCACAGTCACAAACCGCATTGATCAATACTTCGCAGAGCAGGTATGCGAGGTTATCCGGTGTGGGTTTGGGCGACGTACATTTTTCCGGCGGTTTCTGGAAGGAGCGTTTTGACGTGGCAAAAAACGAAATGGTACCAACGCTTTGGCGAACCTACACCAGCGATACCATCTGTTATTCTTTTCAGAACTTTAAAGTAGCGGCAGGTTTGCAGGAGGGGCGTTTCAGGGGACCCTCTTTTCATGACGGGGATTTTTACAAAGCACTGGAAGCATTAGCTGCCATGTATGCCGTAACAAAAGATAAGCAGCTGGATATATGGCTGGACGAAGCTATAACTGTCATTGGCAGGGCTCAAAGGCCTGATGGATATATTTATACCAAAAATATCATCGAGCAAAAGCAGTCTGGTGAGGATAAAATGTTTGATGACAGGCTGAGTTTTGAAGCATATAATTTCGGGCATCTAATGACTGCCGGATGTGTGCATTATCGTGCTACCGGCAAAAAAACGCTGCTGGATATAGCCACCAGGGCTGCTGATTTCCTGATAGGCTTTTATAATGCTGCCACGCCAGAGCAGGCGCGCAATGCTATTTGCCCTTCTCATTACATGGGCCTTGCCGAGCTGTATCGCACTACGCAGCAAAAAAGATACCTGGATCTTTTAGTTAAGCTGGTTGATATACGGGGCACAGTTGAAGGAACTGATGATAATAGTGATCGCGCTCCTTTCAGGGATATGCAAAAAATTGTAGGGCATGCCGTACGGGCTAACTATTTAATGGCCGGTGTTGCAGATCTGTATGCCGAAAACGGGGATGCTACCCTTAAAACTACTTTAGACCGCCTTTGGGACAATGTAATTCTTACTAAAATGTATGTAACAGGTGGCTGTGGTGCCTTGTATGAAGGGGTTTCGGTAGATGGTACTTCCTATAAACCGGATTCTGTGCAACGCGTACATCAATCTTATGGAAGAGATTTCCAGTTGCCGAATTTTTCTGCGCATAATGAAACCTGCGCCAATATAGGTAATGTGCTTTGGAATTATCGCATGTTCCTGCTTACCGGTGAAGAGCGCTATATGGATATTGTGGAGCTTGCTTTATTCAACAGCGTGCTGAGTGGTGTAAGTATGGATGGTAAAGATTATTTTTATACGAATCCTCTGGCACATACTTTAAACTATCCTTATAAATTGCGCTGGTCTGGCGGGCGTATTCCTTATATAAAGATCTCTAATTGCTGCCCGCCTAATGTAGTACGCACTATGGCCGAGGCCGGGGATTATATGTATAGCGTTGGGAAAGACGGGCTGTATATTAATATTTTTAGCGGTAATAATATCAATACAAAACTGGCAGATGGTAGTGCCATAGCCTTAGCGCAACGCACCGAATATCCCTGGAATGGTAAAGTTAGTATGACGCTTACGCAAGTGCCAGGCAAAGCATTTGCATTGCATGTACGCATACCTGGTTGGTGCAAGGGAGCTACTGTTAATTGGGATGGAAAAATACAAAAAGTTACCGGTGGCCAATATATTACCCTGGGCAAAAAATGGAAAAAGGGTGAAAAAGTAGAGTTGGAGATGGAGATGCCCGTAACCTTACTGGCATCTAATCCTTTGGTAGAAGAAACACGCAACCAGGTGGCTGTAAAGCGCGGACCTGTTGTGTATTGCATTGAATCTCCCGATTTACCCGGCAAAAATATTTTTGATGTGGTACTGCCGGCAACTGCTGATCTTAAACCGGTGCCGATGAAAATAGGTAATGGCAATGTTATGGCGCTGAAGGGAGATCTGAAATTGCTGAGCAGCGAAAACTGGAACGGAAGTCTGTATAAAGAAGTAAATACATTCTTACAGCCGGTGCCGGTAAAGCTGATACCTTATTTTGCCTGGGCAAATCGGGGTCAGTCCGATATGTCTGTATGGATGCCGTTGATGCGATGAAAACTTTACAAAGCTTTGCAATGGACGGGGAATGCTTACACGATATCCTTTGCTGGGAATAGAGATCCCCTGTATGAATATCAGCGGAAGTATATTAGTTAATTACTGGCGGCGCAGGCCGGTTATAAATAAACAGAATGGAGCTCAAAATGGAAACAATTAATAATTTTTCAGTTTATACAGCAAAAACAGCGTTAAATAAACCTATTGCAGATGCTACACACACACTTACAGAAATATCGTTTATGATATTAAGATTGCATCTGCAAAGTGGTATTATAGGTGAATCTTATCTTTTGAGCTTTCAATATAGCCCCCAGGCTATTGCCGGTGCGCTGAAAGATATCGCGGCAATGACTATTGGGGAAAAGGTATACGATACAGTGGCTGTTTATAAAAAAATAGATACAGCGAATGAGTATTTTGGCAATGAAGGGATTAACCGGTGGGCGCAGGCTGCTGTGAATATTGCGATGTGGGATGCCTGGGCAAAAACCTTGCAACAGCCCATATGGAAGGTTTTAGGCGCTAATCATTTTAAAGTACCTGTGTATGGCAGCGGCGGCTGGTTGTCTTATACTGCCGAGGAACTGATAGATGAAGTAAGCCGCTACAAAAAGCGTGGCTTTAACGCGGTAAAAATAAAAGTAGGCAAGCCCGACTGGAAAGAAGACCTGGAGCGATTGGCCAAAGTAAGGGAAGCAGTAGGAAAAGGCATTGGTATCATGATGGATGCCAACCAGGGGATGACGGTACCCAATGCTTTGCAATTAGCACGCGCGGCACACAGTCTGCATATCCACTGGTTTGAGGAACCCATTGATCATACGGATTTTCAGGGATACCAGTTATTGAAAAACCAGGCAGGCATTTCATTGGCTATGGGAGAGCGGGAGTATTCGACGCTTCCTTTGAGAGAACTGATTAAACTGAATGCGATTGATATCTGGCAGCCGGATATATTGAGGTTGGGCGGAGTAGAAGCATGGCGCAATAGCGCCGCGCTGGCGCTGGCACACCATATTCCTGTGCTGCCGCATTATTATAAAGACTATGATGTGCCTTTGCTTTGCACGGTTTCTAACGGCGCTGGTGCAGAATCCTTCGATTGGATCGATCCGCTGATCAATCATCCGCTTGTTATCGAAAATGGTTTTGCTGTTCCGCATAACAGGCCGGGATGGGGTTTTTCATTTAAAGATGAGTATTTAACAGAGATATGATGAGAATTATAATTATCGCATTATTATTGATTACAGGTAATGCATGCGCATTGGCGCAGCTGGTAGATAAAACACCGGCGGCAGTTCCTAACGCACCTGAAGTATATAATACGGAACCTTATGAAGATCCCCTGGTAAGCGGTATTAACAGAGATCCCTCAAGAGCTACTGCGTACTCCTACTCAAGTGTTGCCGAAGCGCTTTCCAAAAGCAGGGAGCAAAGCGGCCGGTACCTGTCGCTTAACGGGGATTGGGATTTCAGCTTTGCACTAAAGCCTGGGGATCAACCTAAAGATTTCTATAAGCAAAAAGTTTCGGGCTGGAAGAAGATCGCTGTTCCTTCTAACTGGGAAATGCAGGGGTATGATAAGCCCATTTATAAAAGTGCGGTGTATCCGTTCCGCCCGGTTAATCCGCCTTTTGTGCCCAAAGATTATAATGGGGTGGGTTGCTATCAGCGCTCTTTTACTGTTCCTACAGACTGGAAGGATAAGAATATCACTTTACATTTTGGTGGTGTAAGCTCGGCGTACAAGGTTTGGGTTAACGGTAAATTCTTAGGCTATGGAGAAGATAGCTTCCTTTCGTCAGAGTTTAATATAACGCCCTACTTGCAGGATGGTGAGAATATTGTTTCAGTTTGGGTGATCCGCTGGAGCGATGGGAGTTTCCTCGAAGACCAGGATCAGTGGCGTTTAAGCGGTATTCATCGTGAAGTGTATTTAATGGCCGAGCCGAAATTGCGTATTGCTGATTTTTTCTATCAAACTAAGCTGGATAAGGAATATAAAGATGCCGTATTAAGCATTCGCCCCCGGCTGGAAAACCTTACAGGTAAAGAAGTGCCGGGCTTTGTGGTAAAAGTGCAGTTGTATGATGCAGACAATAAAGCGGTTTTAAAAGATGCCTTAAAAATAACGGCTGATGCTATTATTAATGAAATTCACCCACGCCTCGACAGGGTGAAATTTGGTTTGCTGGAAACAATAATTACCCATCCTAAAAAATGGAGCACAGAAGATCCCAATTTATATACTTTGGTGCTGAGCCTGGAAGATAGTACAGGAAATATATGGGAAGCTAAAAGCTGTAAGCTGGGTTTCAGAAGTATAGAATTTAGAAAGTCAGACAGCAAGCTTTTGATTAACGGGAAAGAAACTTATTTATATGGTGTGAACCGGCCCGATCATCATCCTGAAAAAGGGAAGGCATTGTTAAGAGCGGATATTTTGCAGGATGTGAAGACCATTAAGCAGTTTAATTTTAACTGTATCCGTTTAAGCCATTATCCCAGCGATCCCTATTTGTTAGACCTGTGCGATCAAATGGGTATTATGGTAATAGATGAGGCCAATCATGAAACACATGGCCTGGGAGGAAAGCTCGATCATGATCCCCGCTGGACGGCAGCGTATATAGAACGTGTTTCCAGGATGGCGCTGCGGGATAAGAATCATCCGTCCATTATTATGTGGAGCCTGGGCAACGAAGCAGGCAGCGGCCCCAATCATGCGGCTATGGCGGGCTGGATAAAGGATTTTGATATCACCCGCCCGCTGCATTATGAGCCTGCAATGGGCAGTCCGAAAGAAGAAGGGTATATTAATCCCTCAGACCCCCGTTACCTGAAAGCAAACGATCATTCGCATCGTATACAAAACCCAAAGGATCAATACTATATTGATGTGATCAGCCGGATGTACCCGGCATTATACACTGCGCCGCTGCTGGTGAATCAGCAGAATGGAGATAACAGGCCGATATTCTTTTGCGAATATGCACATGCGATGGGTAATAGCGCCGGCAACCTGAAAGATTTCTGGGATCAGTGGCGTAGCCTGCCCCGGGTAATAGGGGGGTGCATTTGGGAGTATAAAGACCAGGGGCTAACGAAGTATGATGTTGCTACCGGTAAACCTTATTACGCTTATGGCGGTGATTTTGGTGAAAGATATTTTGACAACTTTACAATTAAGGGAATTGTTGCTGCAGATGGAAGGCCTAAAGCGGCCATGTACGAATGTAAACGGATATTTCAACCGGTTCAATGCGAATGGGCCGATGCTGCAAGAGGTTTGATAAAGGTAAGTAACCTTAGCCCGGTTAAGAATGTGGCAGCATACCAGGCATTGCTGCTGATCAGGGAAAACGGAGCAGTAGTGGCTACACACACTTTGCCGGCGGTTTCATTAGCACCAGGTGATTCAGCCGTCATAGATATCAAAAAATATTATCCCAGGTTTAAAAAACGCAAAGAGTATCATGCTGATATTATTTTTCAAACCAAAGAAGATACTCCCTGGGCCGATAAAGGCTTTGTAATAGCAAGCAACCAATTATCCTTAACACCTTTAGTAGAGCAACATCTTGTAATGAATGCAGTTACTTTTACAGAAACCGCTTCATCCTTTATTGCTCAGTCTAAAGGAGCAGTTGTTGTGATTGATAAAGAAAGCGGTGCTTTATCATCGTATAAAAAGAACAGTGAAGAGCTGCTTACCCATCCTTTACTACTGCACTTTACGCGCCCGCAAACTGATAATGACCGGCGCGGCTGGAAAACGCAGAGAGTGTTAAGACAGTGGTACGAAAATGAACCGGTACTGCGATCAGTAAAACCGGCCATTGTTGATAGACTGAATGGTATATTAAGCACTTATACTTTGATCAGCGACAGTGTACAGGTAACCGTTTTTTATGCAGTAGATAAAGAGGGCTCAGTAAAAGTAAATTATACATTGGAGGCCGATCCCGGTTTGCCCAATCTGCCTAAAATAGGTATGCAGGGCGGTATCAATAACAATTTTACGCAGGTAAGATATTTTGGTAAAGGCCCTCTTGAAAATTATATTGACCGAAATTATGGTTTTGATGCCGGCTTATACCAGTCTTCTCTTGATGCCTTTATGGAGCCTTATGTAGTGCCGCAGGAAAATGGCAACCGCACGGATGTCCGCTGGATGAGTTTTCAGCATCCCAAAGGCAAACCGGGCCTGATAGTGATAGCTGATAGTCTTTTGAGTATCAGCGCCTGGCCTTACACAGAAAAGAATATTACAGATGCAAAGCATACCTATAATTTAAAGAATGAGGGTTTTATTACGTTAAATATAGACCTGAAGCAAATGGGAGTAGGTGGCAACGATAGCTGGAGCGAAGTAGCAGCACCATTAGAACAATACCAGTTAAAGCCGGGAAAATATAGTTATAGTTTTTATATTCGGGCCATCAAAGATTAATAACGAATGAATCTGCGTTTGAAAATATTGATTATTGCCATTATCTGTTTATGGATAAATGCGGGTTGTTATGCGCAAAAGGCCCAACCCGTTTCTCTTGAAGAGATTTTTACTAATCCCCCCGAATCTGCGAAACCCTGGGTGTTATGGTATTGGATGCACGGCGCTGTTTCTAAAGAAGGTATTACTGCCGACCTGGAAGGAATGCAGAAAGCTGGAATTGGAGGGGCTTACCTGGCCTGTATCTATGATACTGTGGCAAAGATATCTTATGATAAACCTGCACGGCAATTAACACCGGAATGGTGGGGAATGGTGAATCATGCCCTCGCGGAGAGTAAGCGGCTTGGATTAAAAATGGCCTTTCATGTAAGCGACGGATTTGCTCTGGCCGGAGGTCCGTGGATAAAGCCCGAGCAGTCTATGCAAAAACTGGTGTGGACCAAAAATTATATCAGGGCTTCCCGTAATGACAGTATTAAACTGGAGCAACCCGAAACGAAGGAAGATTTCTACAGGGACGTGGCTGTTTTTGCCTATCCCGCCAATTCCTCTAATGCTTTTAGTGAAACGGTATTGGTGCCGGCCGTTACTACCAGCACAGGCGAAAAGGCATCTTACCTGTGTTTTCCAGGCGATGATTCAAAAACTTTCCGGAGCGATACTACCTGCTGGATACAATATAAATACCCCAGGCCCTTCACCTTACGCTCTTTGAGAACACATACAGCTGGCAGGCAGTACCAGTCACAGCGCCTGGTGCTTCAGTCCAGTGATGATGGCATTAACTTTACAACAATCTTACGCCTGCAGCCACCGAGACACGGCTGGCAGGACTCGGATCAAGATTATACGTTTTCCATTCCTGCAACCACGGCAAGATATTTCAGGTTTGTGTATGATAAAGAGGGAACCGAAGCCGGATCAGAAGACCTTGATGGTGCTAAATGGAAACCGACTCTGAAAATACAGGGTATCTATTTAAGTGATGAGCCGGTTATTAACCAGATAGAAGCAAAGAACGGCAGTATATGGCGTGTGGCTGAAAATACAACATCGCAGATGATAAGTCCTAAAGAAGCAATTGCTTTAAAAGACATCATCGATCTTACAGGTAAGATGGACGAACAAGGCAATCTTAACTGGAAACCTGAATCCGGGAATTGGGTAGTGGTCAGGATAGGGCATACATCTACCGGGCATACCAACGCTACCGGGGGCGCGGCCAAAGGCCTGGAATGTGATAAATTCGATCCTGAAGCGATCAAACTACAGTTTGACAACTGGTTTGCCAGGGTTTTTAAGGAAACTGACCCCGGTCTGGCCAAAGAAGTGCTTAAAATATTTTATATAGATAGCTGGGAGGCCGGCAGCCAGAACTGGAATAAGAACTTTGCAGCAGCATTTAAAAAAAGACGGGGTTATGATTTATTACCTTACCTGCTGGTGATGACCGGAGTACCGGTAAATGATGCCGCCACCTCTGAAAGGGTATTACATGATGTGCGTGAAACCATTGCAGAGTTGGTGAACGATGTATTCTATGCCACACTCAGAAAGGAAGCCGATAAAATGCAGCTGAGCTTTATGGCTGAGAACGTAGCACCAACTATGGTGAGTGATGGTTTGCTGCATTTTAAAACAGTAGATTTACCTACCGGGGAATTCTGGCTGAACAGCCCTACGCACGATAAGCCCAATGATATGCTGGACGCTATCAGCGCAGCACATATTTATGGAAAAAATATAGTGCAGGCCGAGGCTTTTACTAACCTGAGGATGAGCTGGACAGAGCATCCGGGCAATTTAAAAACAGTTGGAGACAGGAATTTTGCAATGGGTGTCAACCGTATGATACTTCATGTAACTACGCACAATCCCTGGCTTAACCGAAAACCTGGAATGACATTGGGAAGTATTGGCCTGTTCTTTCAGAGAGACCAGACCTGGTTTCTTCAAAGTAAAGCCTGGATAGAGTATATGACAAGGGTTTCATCGTTATTGCAGCAGGGGAAGCCGGTGGCAGACATAGCAGTATTTATCGGAGAGGAAGTGCCGCGCCGGTCCATATTACCTGACAGGCTGGTAAGCACATTGCCCGGTATATTTGGTAAAGAAAGGGTAGCAGCTGAAAGAATAAGGTTAGAAAATAAAGGGCAGCCACAACGAACCATCCCCGATGGCGTGTCTCATTCCGCGAACATGGCTGATCCTGAAAACTGGACGGATGCTTTGAGGGGATACAAATATGATTGTTTTAATCCTGATGCTTTAATGCACGCTAAAGTAATAAAAGGTAAAGTAGTTTTTTCATCCGGAGCTGCTTATTCTATTTTGATTTTTCCGGGTAAATTATTAATGAACCCTAACAGCGGCTTAATGTCGGTAAACGTGGCTAAAAAAATATTACAGCTGAAAAAAGCCGGTGCCACCATTCTTATTGATAAAAGAGAAATGGAGACTCTGGGTTTTAAAGATAATCATGCGCTGCTTCAGAAAATATGGGAACAACTGTTTACCGGCAAAGGAAAAGGCAGGTTAATAGAAACGCCTTTTAACGGAGAAACTTTTGAAACGCTTGGCCTTAGCAGGGATCTGGACGCTACTCTGAACAAAGAACCTGTTGCATGGGCACACAGAGTACTGGACCAAGGGCATATTTACTTTATTTCAAACTCCGAAAAGATAAGGCGGGAGCTGGATGTATCCTTCAGGGTTGCCGGTTTTGAGCCCGAGATCTTTGATCCTGTCAGCGGTAGTATTTCATCAGCCAGCAATTGGGAAGTCAGGGGGGGCAGAACCTATGTACAACTACCATTGTACGCCAATGGTTCGGCATTTATTATATTCAGGAAGAAGGTGAATGCGAATAAAAAGAAGCAGCCAGGTACATCGATGAAGCAGGTTGCCAATATCAGTACCGGTTGGAAAGTACAATTCGATCCGGCCTTTGGTGGCCCTGAAGCGGAAATGCACTTTCCAGCGCTTCGTTTGTGGAACGAATACGATAATGACGCTGTAAAATATTACTCCGGTACGGCTGTTTACAAAAACAGCTTCAGTATTGAGCATCCTGATAAAGAAAAGCCGCTGTATCTTACTATCGACAGTGTATTCAATATTGCAACGGTAACTATAAACGGTATCAACTGCGGTACTGTCTGGACGCCCCCTTATCGCCTTGATGTTTCAAAAGCGTTAAAAGCGGGCGTAAATACTATCGAAATTAAGGTTACTAATACCTGGGCTAACCGTCTGACCGGGGATTTAGCCCTGCCGGAAGATAAGCGCATTACCTGGACAACGGCTCCGCTTGATGTTCTAAAAAACAAGCCGTTGCAGAAGGCAGGTCTGGAAGGCGCGGTGATGATAGCGCAATAACAGATATTGTCGATTTTATTTCAGGTAGTAATCCAAGTGAAATACCTCATTATAAAGTTGCAATTATTTTGTGTCATGCTATTGTAGCATCAATACTATGTCTTTCTCTCTTTCACGCGGCCATACTACTAATGATCGTATTTTGCCCTGCTTCAGTATTACTTCTATGGTAGTTTGTTTTGGCGCATGCAGTTTAAAGTGAACGTCCCATGCTCTCGGCCATGCCGGAAAAAGATAAACTTTGTCATCTACTGTTTGCATCAGCATTTCCTGCAAGCCGATCATGCCGCTGCCACCCCAGTTATGATCCGGTACCCAATCGAAACCCGGTCCCCAGAAGGCGGGAAAACGTCGTTCGCTGTTTTGCAGTTTCAATACAGTCAGTTTTTGAGCATCTTCGGTTAGTCCTAAACGGGCAGCAAAAATATTATCCTGCTTCCAGCCTTTATGGCTACGGAATTTCAGGGCAAATGTATCCAGCAGGTAAGTATTACGGGCTGTATCCAGCCCCGGCCTGCCAATACCATACAATCCCCAGGGATATACCGGGTAGAGCTGTGCGCTTTCTACATTGTTTACTCTTGCCCATACTTTTGCAGGAGCAATGGTTGCATGCCCGTTATAGCTTGCAAACGGGATAGGGGGAATACGTTCCAGAAATCCTTCAAAATAATCCTTCTCTTCTTCGCTTAAATAGCTGCTGCCTGTTTGCAGCAGTTCGGTAATCACCACTTTCAGCGCTGCAATGGTAGAGCTGGCGTTATAGGCCATTTTAAAAGTTTCGGCACCCGAGCCGGGATACAGGATCAGATGCCTATTTCCATCAAGCGCTTTATTGCTCAGCTTTTTTGCCTGGTACTGGTAATGTTCATCAAAAAAGATCAGCGAATTTTTGATCAGTGGCAGGTATTCCGAAATATCATTGCCCGCATAAGACGCAGATTGCAGGATCATCATGCAAAATTCCAGTACCGTGTCCCACTCATATTCCAGCCAGGCATTATATTCTACGCCGGGATCAAAAGCGGCAGGCCGTTTCCAGCCATATTCGGTAGGATTAGGAAATCCGAAGTTTTCAACCTGTTCATTAAAATTAGCACCGTTATGCCCCCAATAGATTTTAGTACGCAGCATGGCTGTTTGCAAAAGGCGGTTATAAAAATCGAACTGGGGTTTCATCATTTCGGCATCGCCGCTTTTCAGCATCGGCCAGTAAACCAGGCGTTGGTTTTGCGCTGTAAAAGTGCCGCCGCCCCAGTTCCGGTGGTCGGGAGTTCCTTTAATGGAGCTGTCTGTAAAAACCGGGTCGACGGTAAAGAACCCCCCGTTGAATTTGGTAGGATAGCTGCCATAAACATTACAGCCCAGCATATACCGGAACAGCTGATAGTTGCGTCCCACCTGCCAGGCTTCATTATTTTCTTTTTTTACAGCTCCGGGCTGGTCATCAGTATTGATAAAAATAAAGCTCCGTTTCCAGTAGTCATTCCACCAGCCAATTGTTTTTTGATGAGATGGGCGATATTGTGCTGCTATATTCAGCGCTTCTTTTTTCCAATCGGTAACAGTAGCGGCCTGGCTATTGTGCAAATAAATTTCAAGCGATTGCTGTTTAGCAGCTTTTCTGCTTACCAGGCTATGGCTTTTATAGGCAGTGTTAATATAAGTCCCTTCACCTGTTACACCTTTAATGAAATGAGGCCCTTTTATAAATCCGCCACTGGTAAGGTTTTTAAGCGGATTGAGCAATTGGTTCTTTACCGAATCAAGCCCCTGCTGTTTTACGGTGGCGTCAAAAACAGTAGGATCGGTATTGCGGTGGTAAAAAACAATATGGTTATCATCATACCCAACCTGGTCGGGCCGGGTAACGATGGGTACATGCGAAGCCCATTTCCAGGAGTTGGCATTGTTTTCTTTTCCTTTCTGCACGCGATCTGTAAAACGCCAGTTCTCATAAAACGCCTCGGCATGAAACGGTTTATTGCCATTTATATCAATATGAATAACCGGCTTAAAAACGTCTACCCATATTTTTACCGATGCTTTGATGCCGGCGTTGGAGGATTGGATGTGTATATAACCATCTTTTAGAACCAGCTCCTGTTTAAAACCGGTATTGCTGAAAGGGTTAGGTGAAAGCTTTAATCTTAACCTCCCGCTTTTGAGAAAAGCATTGTTCTCGTCAAAGCTGCCGCTTTTAGAAAAGTAGAGCAGCAGCTCATTATTTTCAACCCATACGTTACAGCCAATATCCCCGCCACCCACCGGCATTGATTCACCTGCATTTTTACTCTGGCTTTGCCAGGCAATATTATAGCTGCTGAGCTGTGCGTTTGCCGTAACAAAGCATAATGTCAGCACCAGCATCGTATATACCCGTTTTAACCTCATTCGTTACATTATTTTATTTCTGCCTCCATCTTCCAGTCATCTGTTCTGAACGAAGACGCAGGAACCCCGGCTGTATTAAACAGATCGCCTTCCGCATAATCTTTGAAAGCATATCTTATTGCTACAGGACTTTTAACCTCGGGTGCGCTAACCTCCACACCTCCGTTTATCAGTTTAGCTGTTGCAGCATAGAATTTTTTATCGCTGCCGGCTATTTCAAAATGGCGCAATGGTTTGCCATAGCTGGTGAGCCCTGTCGGCGCATTTTTAAACCGGATTAAGGCCGTTCCTCCTTTAATGGTCATTGATTCATACAGCGGGCTTTCGCAGGCAAATCCTTTACAGTTATAGGTGTTAGCCAGTGCCATTAATGCCAGCCGTTTGCCGATCATTTCTTTTTCCCGTGGATGAATAAACGCTGCATCGCCTATATCCATAGTAACGGCCATGCCGCTGTTGGGTATTTTATCCAGCGCTTTTCGCTGGGCATCGCGCAACCATGCAGCATTGATCAGTGTATCGCCTTTCTTTTTATCCCTGTTATAGTCAAAAGGCGCTATCTGCACATAATAAAAAGGAAAATCTCCTTGTCTGAATTGTTCCCTTAGCATTTGTACAAATGCCGGGAAAAGCGTTTCATATTGCTGCGGGCGATCGGCATTCGATTCGCCCTGGTACCAGATAAAGCCTTTAATACCAAATCCGATCAGCGGGTGTATCATACCGTTATACAATACGCTAGGTATTTTATTGCTTAGCCGGGACGTATCATTAGGATTGGGCAACCCGAAACCGTATGCTTTCAAAAAAGTTGCATCCATAAAGGCTTCTACCGGGCTGCCTCCGTAGCTTACATTAATAAGGCCGATGGGTACCTTAAGCTTATCATACAGGAATTTGCCGAAAAAATAACCTGTAGCGCTGAAATTGGCTGCATCCGCAGGATTGGAAATTTTCCAGCTGAAGTTCTTGCTGGTATCCATGGGTGTCGGCCGTGTAGAGCGTGGGATATTATAAAGCCGTACCTGGTTATTATCGGCTGTAAAAATGGCGTCATTGCTGTTGTATATAGGCTGATTGGCGAAGCCCTTCAACGGCATCTCCATATTCGACTGGCCGCTGCATACCCAAACCTCGCCGATGAGGACATTTTTGATCTTTTTTACTTCTCCATCGCTGATAGTTATTTCATAAGGCCCCCCGGCTTTGGGTGTTGCAACAGCCGCCTTCCATTTTCCTTTCGCATCAGGGAGCACTGTATATTTTTTATTATTCCAGGATGTGGTAACCGTTACTGCATTTTTACTCTGGGTCCATCCCCAGATGGGCGGGTTGGATTGTTGCTGAAGCACCATATTGTCGCTAAAGAACCAGGGCAATTGAAGCCGGGCAAAAGAAGATAAGGGCAACAGCAAGACAAGTAAAGCAATGTGCAGGCGCTTCATCGTATTTCAATTTTAATTTAAGGTTCTAATATAAGAAAATATGAATCTGCGGGTGCAAAATGATGAAATCCGACAGGTATTTAGTAAAAATGTGGATGGAAATGATTGTTAAACTGCATTTTTTTGATCAGATATATTATTTAAAACCTTTAATTTAGTTTTGATAACGAATGTGTAAGAAAACTTTTGTTTTTACTTATATTGCCGATTGTATATGGATGAAATAAAACAAGGCTCTCATAAAAATATCTGGTATGGTGTGGGAAGGCAACGTATAGAAATTCCCCGCCCTGTGATAAAGTCAAATGTGCTTAATAATCCCTTATTAAACGGGTTGTATATAGCCAGCCTTGGTTTTTACCCTAAAGCAAAAGGACATTTCACCAAGCGAAAGAACGGCTTGCACGAAAACTTCTTGTTTTATTGTGTGGATGGTTACGGGTGGTACGAGCTGAACGGGGAGAAATATGAAGTGGGACCTAATGAGTTTTTTATTCTTCCGCAAAATGTAGAACATGCATATGCCAGTGCCATGCATGATCCCTGGAGCATTTACTGGGTGCATTTCGGGGGTAATTGTTTACCGGATCTGAATAATGTACATACGGTAAAAGAGCATTTTAAGCCCCGCCACATAAAAGATAACGGTGAAATTGCCGGTCTTTTTCAAAAAATGTACAAAGCATTGGAGCTGGGTTATAGCCTGGATAACCTGCTTTTTGCCAACCTCTGCCTGTCGCAGTTCCTGTCTTTATTTATTTATAATTCGCGGCATCACCCCGCTTCCCAAAGCAGTAAAAATGATTGCGTGGATAATGCTATTCTTTATATGCAGGAGCATATTACCGATATGCTGACCTTAAAAGATATCAGTAGTTACTCTAATTATTCCGTATCCCGGTTTTCTAATTTATTTAAGCAAAAAACAGGCTATGCGCCTATGGATTATTTTATGCAGATGAAAATTCAGCAGGCCTGCCAGCAACTGGATTTCACTGATAAATCTATTAAAGAAATTGCGCTTACCCTTGGGTTTGATGATCCGTATTATTTTTCAAAAAGGTTCAAACAGGTTACGGGCATGCCCCCGATAAAATACAGGGGCGTGAACAAGGATTAACCGGGCATATATCCTGTATATAGAATTTCTATATAATCCCGAAGCTATAACCGTTAATGCAGGGTGTTGCAGAAATCGTATACCGTTAACCTCTTTCCATTATTTTCGAATGCGTTGGTACCGGAATTTTTTTTGACGCTCTTTTTCTGCGTTTATAATAGTAGTTTGGTTGGGCCTTTTCGTACTTTTTAAGGCTGCATGGCTTGCTGGCGGGAGGGAAGCACCTGTACAGGAGCATTGCGTGTAATTTATTCTGCATTCTGATTTAATGACCTTATGGAAATTGGTACGGTTTTTATTATATTTCTCCTGGATATTTGTTGTTCTTTTAGCCAGGCGCTCTAATGAAATTTTTTATTTCTCTTTTGTGTAATCTATGAATGAAAAATTTCATGTAGGTTTGAGTAACGACTATATCTCTATCCAACTTATACTGTATGCCTCAAAAAATCTTTAACGAACGTATTAAACAGGTTTTAATACTTGCTATTATTGTTTTACTCATCATAACGGTTATTAAAGAACTGGTAGGTTTTCTTCCTGGTCTTTTGGGTGCCGTAACCCTGTATATAGTAAGCCGCAAGCAGTATTTCGGCTTTGTATACAGCAAAAGATGGAAAAAGGGATGGACCGCTATGGGCTTTATTCTTTTTTACCTTATTGTGATAGGTATCCCGATCAGCCTTGCCGTAACACTGATCAGCCCCAAGATCAATGCGGTTCTCGAAGATCCCAATAAAATCCTTACTTCGGCCCAGCAATCCATTGATGTTATTGAAAAAAAAGTAGGATTTGATCTCATCTCTGAGAACTCCATTTCCAGCGCGGTTAATAAGCTTACTGCCTTTGTGCCCAAGCTGCTGAACAGTACCCTCAACCTTGTGTCTAACCTGGCTATTATGCTGTTTATCCTCTATTATATGCTCTATAATGGCCGGGAAATAGAGAGATATTTAAGCAGGGCAGTGCCTTTAAAAAGACGTAACATTAAGATTTTATCCGATGAAACAAAGAAGGTAGTTATTGCTAACGCTATCGGAATTCCCATGATATCCATTATACAGGGTATAGTGGCAACCATTGGTTATGCTATTTTTGGTGTAAAGGATTGGGGCCTGTATGGCTTTCTTACAGGGGTATGCGCCTTTTTCCCTGTTGTAGGAACGATGATTGTATGGGTACCGGTTGTTATTTACATGTATGCCACCGGCGATACATTGAATGCCACTCTGTTATTAGCCTATCACGCCATTGTAACCGGTAACGTGGATTATATAGCCCGTATTACGCTGCTGAAAAAGATCGGTGATACGCACCCGGTTATCACTATTATGGGCGTGTTGGTAGGTTTAGGCTTATTTGGGTTTGTGGGTCTTGTATTCGGGCCTTTATTAATAAGCTATCTCATCGTTTTATATGATATTTATATGAACGAGTTTGTAAATACCGATCCGGATGAGGGAGAAACTCCTGTTCCTGAACCGGAAGCTTTAACTCCACGGCTTGTAGAAAAAGAGAATGGAAACACGGGAAAGGAAAGCTAATACTTTTCTTTCAGGATCTTCGCTACCACCTTATCGATAGGCAGGGTCATCACCGATTCGTTGAAGTACTGCCAATCAACAAACCTGAAGATTTCAGCAACTTTTTCAGGATACATGGCGGCGGCATTGTTTACTTGTATATGGAGCGGTTCCAGGGGCTTAATGAGGTAATAAACAGAGATAATCTGGTGCTCGGGGTTGAAAGCAGACTGCTGAAAAAAATCGGTGGTATAAAGATGATCGGTCACTTCCACATCAATACCAATTTCCTCCCTGCACTCCCTTAGAACGCAATCCCGCGTGCCTTCGCCCAATTCCAGCCCGCCGCCAGGAAATTTTGTAACTTCGATATTATTATAATAAATACGTTCATCACTTACCAGCACCTGCTTTTTATCGTTCACCAGCACGCCATACACCCGTAAATTAATAGACCGGATCATACTTTGGTTGATCTAAATATTAAAAATGCCTTCGTAAACCTTTACTGCAGGGCCTTTCAGCCAGATATCGTTGTACGATCCATCTGCATTCCTGTTATAGCTTACGCTAAGCCTGCCGCCTAAAACTTCTATGTCAATAACATTGAACCCTTCTTCATTTTTATAAAAAACCAGCGCAGCCGCCGTGGCGCCGGTACCGCAGGCGAAAGTTTCATTTTCCACGCCACGCTCATAGGTTCTTACTTTAAGTGAGCCATCGTTCATTACCTCAACAAAATTTACATTAATTCCCTCTTCCTTAAATTCATCGCTGTAACGTATTTTCCTGCCTTCAGTGTATACATCCGTAACGGCAAGGTTATTGACCTGTTTTACATAATGCGGTGAGCCTGTGTTTAAAACCGAGTGGGTTTCAAATTTGTTAATATCGCTTACATCGATCATTTTTAAAGATACCAGCCCGTCTTTGATATCGGCCAGGTGTTCTCCATCCACGGCCAGGAACTTAAACCGGCTCCTGTCAATACCGGTATCATGTGCAAAGCGTACAATACAACGTCCTCCATTGCCGCACATGCTTCCTTCTCCGCCGTCAGCATTGTAATAAATCATTTCAAAATCATATCCGGGTTTTTGGTTCAGCATCATTAATCCGTCTGCTCCAATACCAAACCGCCTGTCGCAAATGCTGCGTATGGCTTCCTGTGACAAATGCCTGTAGTTGATTTCCCTGTTATCAACAATTACAAAATCGTTTCCTGCGCCCTGGTATTTGTAAAAATGCATATCTGATATTATTTTTCTGTCATTGGTATTATATCCATCCGGTTCAGGCGGATGTCAAAAAAGCTCCCATAGCTATCGGTGTTATTTTTAGGCGTAGCATTTATCTTTTTATATTCGCTGCTGCCGGAACTCAATTCTTAAAATTCGGCAACGAATATTTCCAGGAATTTTTGTATCAGGTTTTCGACAGCAGCTCTGCCATCTTTACTGAATTCTTTCTTTACCCGGTTGGCTACAATAGCGTTCAATGCCAGGCAATGATGCCCCAGCAATTTGCCCAGGCCATAAATGGCCGAAGTTTCCATTTCAAAATTGGTGATCCGGTGCTGTCCGAAACTAAAGTCGGTAAGCCGGTCAATGAGGGTAGGATTGCTGATGCCAAGTCTTAGCACGCGCCCTTGCGGACCATAGAAGCCGGGACAGGTAACCGTTATACCCTGGTGAAAACCCTGTGCAAAATGTTTAAGCAGGGAAGGGGCAGCACCTGTAATATAGGGAGCTCCTTTTATTTGTGCATGCGTGATAAATGATTGCAGGAGCTGCGCTTCCTCGTCGTTCTTTTCGTGTAAATAAAAGTTCAGGAGGTTATCAATGCCCAGCCCGTGTGTGGATGCCACAAATTCATCTACGGCAATATCAGCCTGTAGCGAACCCGACGTTCCTACGCGAATAATATTGAGCGAGTGAAGTGTATTTTTAATGCTCCTTGTTCCAAAATCAATATTCACGAGTGCATCCAGTTCATTCATCACAATATCGATATTGTCGGGGCCTATACCTGACGACAGCACCGTTAATCTTTTACCTTTTATAGTACCGGTATGTGTTACAAATTCCCGGTGTTGTCTTTGTACTTCAATTACATCAAAATATTTGCTGAACTCTCTTACCCGGTCAGGATCGCCTACGGTAACCACGGTTCCGGCAATTTCTTCCGGTCTCAGGTCGAGGTGATATACTGCACCCCGGTTATTTAATATCAATTCGCTTTCCGCAATTCTTGCCATAATTTTTGATGATTGAGATTAAAAATTTACCAAAAATACCCTATTTTTGCAACCCCTCAAAAAAGGTCTCGTGGCCGAGTGGCTAGGCAGAGCTCTGCAAAAGCTCCCACAGCGGTTCGAATCCGCTCGAGACCTCTCTTAAAACCCACACAACCCGCTATAGCAGCGGGTTTTTGATTTAAATGCTGCTGTAAAGCTCCTGTGAATTAATTTAAAGTACAATATGTGTTGATATTATTTTAATACCCGTCGTGTGATGCGTTAAGCGTAGTTTCTTAATAACGGATGCAGCGTTGTTACGGCCCCGGCGTCACAGACTATACCTATTTTATACCTGATAAAGCATCACTGTTTTCATTCTGGCAATTAAAAAACCGGCCCTGTGGAGCCGGTTATCAGCAATGTTTATGATTTTACAATTAAACTTTTTCAAAGTGGTTAAAGAAAAAGCCGCCTTCAATTGCAGCATTTTCATCACTGTCACTGCCGTGAACTGCATTTTCGCCAACAGAAGCTGCAAAGTCTTTCCGGATAGTACCTTCTGCAGCATTGGCCGGATTGGTAGCCCCGATCAGTTCACGAAAATCTGCCACTGCATTCTCTTTTTCCAGGATCGCAGCAATAATGGGCCCGCGGCTCATAAACTCCACTAACTCTCCGAAAAAAGGTCTTTCTTTGTGAACAGCATAAAAATCTCCGGCTTTTTCAGCAGAAAGTTTAGTAAGTTTTAAGGCTACCAGTTTAAATCCGGCTTTAGTGATCCGGTCTAAAATAGCGCCTGCGTGGCCGTTTTCCATAGCGTCAGGCTTAATCATCGTAAATGTACGGTTACTCATATATTCATTTTTTTGGGTCGCAAAGGTACAAAAACTAAATATTTCCTGATGATCTTAATTTACCTATTTTTGCGCCTCCTGAATGAAACCGCTAAAAGACATATTTCCAATTATTTCCCAGCCTGCCCGGGTTGTGATCACTATGCATCAGAAACCCGATGGTGATGCTATGGGATCTGCATTGGGCTTACGTGGCTTTTTAAAAAAACTGGGGCATGAAGTATCTGTGATTTCTCCCACCAATTGGGCCAGCTGGTTGAACTGGATGCCCGGATGCGAGGGTGTTTTGAATTTTGAAAAATACCACGACAGGGCAGTAGAGCTCCTGAATCAGGCAGATTATCTTTTTTGCCTCGATTTTAATATCTTTCACCGTACCAAAAATCTGGCTTCTGTACTGGCTGGCCTGGATTGCATAAAGGTTTTGATCGATCATCACGAGCAGCCCGATACACCCAGCTTTAATTATGGTATCAGCGATATTACCAAAAGTTCTACCTGTGAAATGGTTTATGATTTTATTGTAGACAGCGGTAACGACAAATTGTTAGATGCCAGCATCGCACAGTGCCTGTATGCCGGGGTAGTAACCGATACCGGATCTTTCAGGTTTTCCTCAACCCACGCTTCTGTTCATTATATGGTAGCCCGGTTAATGGAAGCAGGACTGAACCATACGCAGGTACATAGCCATCTTTTTGATAATTTTTTAGAGAACCGGTTGCGTTTTATAGGCCATATATTAAGTAACCGCATGGAGTTCTTTTACGAATATAACACGGCGCTTATCGCTGTTACCAAGCAGGACCTGCTTAAATACGAAATAAAAACGGGCGATACAGAGGGTTTGGTCAACTATCCACAAAGCGTACAAGGCATCAAGCTGGTAGGTTTGGTAATTGACAGGGATGAGGAAAGAAAATGGAGCTTTAGAAGCAAAGGAGACTTTGATTGTAATACCTTTGCGCGCAGGTATTTTAACGGTGGCGGACATTTTAATGCATCGGGCGGCAATACTAAAGACAGCTTGCAGCAAACTATAGAAAAATTTAAGCTTGCTATCAGGGAAAATGAACATTTACTCTCATAGTAGCAATAACAGTGTGTAAACAATAAAATCGTAAATAACAATTTAACACATAACAAAAATGAGACGTTCTAAAATTTTAGGAGCAGTGGTATTTGCAGCTGTAACATTTGCTGCATGTAAAAACACTGATTACCAGACCAGCCCTAACGGATTAAAGTACAAGATATTTGACGGGGGAAGCAAAGACAGCACTAAAGAAGGCTATGTTTTAAAAATGAACATGACCGTAAAGTTAAGCGGCAGCAAGGATACCCTTTTAGTGGACACTTACGGGAAAATGCCTTTCTTCCAGCCTGTGCAGGCGATTCCTGCCGGTCAGCCTTTTTACGATCCTGCAGAAGTATTTCACAATCTGAAGAAAGGAGATAGTATGGTTGCTGTTATATATATAGACTCAGCTATCAGTAAAGGATTGGCACAGGAAGCCCAGTTA
The DNA here is from genome assembly GCF_054779315.1 of Niabella aquatica. Taxonomy (NCBI): domain Bacteria; kingdom Pseudomonadati; phylum Bacteroidota; class Chitinophagia; order Chitinophagales; family Chitinophagaceae; genus Niabella; species Niabella aquatica. The sequence continues at coordinate 83,260 of NZ_BAAGYM010000006.1, read as the reverse complement.
CCTCCATATATGAAAAAGGGAGATAAGCTTACTTATACCTATAAAGTGCTTGAAGTATTTAAACAGGATAGTATAGCAAGAGCCGATTATCAGAAAGAAATGGAAAAAGATGCCCCGCGCCAGAAAAAAGAGCAGGAGGAAATGATGAAGAAGTTTAAAAAGGAGCAGGAAGAGAAGCAAAAAGCTGATGAAGCTGCACTGGAAAAATCCGGTGAAAAAGCTAAACAAATCAAAGAGGTGCAAACTTACCTGGACAGCAAAAAAATCACTGCAACGCAAACTCCTGGAGGTACCTTTATAAAAATTGACGAACCGGGTACAGGTGCGCAGGTTGCTGACGGAAAATATATCACCGTTAAATATGATGGGAAAAGAGTGAGCAATGACAGCACTTTCGATGCCAACCAGATGACTGTAAAGCTGGGCGATCAGCCATTCATCCGCGGTTTTGAAGATGGGTTAAGACAATTTAAACAGGGCGGTAAAGGAGTTATCTATATTCCCGGCTACCTGGCGTACGGAAAAGATGGTGGCGGAGGCACCTTCAAGCCTTATGAACCTTTATATTTTAAAGTTGAAATTGTAGCTGTAAGCGATACCGATCCGGCAGCCGCAGCGCATGGACCTAATGACGGGCACGGACATTAATAAAATAATATAAGCGCTCATAGCTGATTATAAAGCCACTGTATTTTACAGTGGCTTTATCGTTTCCGGGCACCCCGGTTTCAGGATGCAACATGACAGTTCTGCTATTGCTTTTTTTATATTGGATGCTGGAAAATAATTATTACAGGAAACTTCCCGGATTATTTTGAATGCTAAAACTATTTTCAGTGAACAGAATGGTATGGTTACTGCTATTGATGTTGCCAGGTAACGCAGCAATTGCTCAGCGCCTGATGGAAGCATTGGACAGGGGAGTGGTGGCCGTTCCCGCAAATGATGGAAAAGTATTGGTAAGCTGGCGTTTATTGGCTTCTGATGACGAAGCTGCTGCCTTTAATGTTTACCGCAAAACAAATCGGGCTACAGTAAAGATTAACAAGGAGCCTGTTACCCGTACTACTTCTCTTATTGATGATTTTACAGATAAAACGGGTGAAAGAACGTATATCGTTCGGCCCGTTATAAAAAATAAGGAAACCGGTAAGACGGGGTCTTTTACGCTGAAGAGCCTGGCTGATCCTTTTATATCCATCCCGCTTCAGATACCGGATGGATATGCAGCAAATGACGGTTCGGTAGGGGATGTGGATGGTGACGGCGCCTATGAAATTATATTGCATGTGGCAGGGCGTGGCAGGGATAACAGCCATGCGGGATTCACCGATCCCCCGCTAATACAGGCATATAAGCTGAACGGGCAGCTGTTATGGACGATCAATCTGGGAAGGAATATTCGTGAAGGCGCTCATTATACCCAGTTCCTGGTTTACGACCTGGATGGTGACGGTAAAGCTGAGGTGGTTATGAAAACTGCTGATGGTTCGGTCGATGGCCGTGGAACTGTTATTGGAGATGCTGCTAAAGACTGGCGCAACGAAAAGGGATATATACTATCCGGTCCCGAATACCTTTCTGTATTTAATGGCTTGACCGGGGAAGTGATCCATACAACCGGTTTTATCCCGCCAAGGGCTTTTTCTCTCAATCCCTCTTTCCAGGAACTAAAGCAGATCTGGGGTGATGGTTACGGAAACCGTATGGACCGTTTTTTAGGAGCAGTGGCCTACCTGGATGGAAAACATCCAAGCCTTATCATGTCGAGGGGATATTATACAAGAACCGTTATTACAGCATGGGACTTAAAAGATGGTCAGTTGCAGAAACGCTGGACCTTTGACAGCGATACACCGGGTAATGGCAGCTATGCGGGTCAGGGCAACCATAATCTTACCATTACGGATGTGGATGGCGACGGAAAGGATGAAATTATATTCGGAGCTATGTGTATTAATGATGACGGGAAAGGATTATACAGTACAGGGTTAGGGCATGGCGATGCCTTGCATGTTTCGGACCTGGATCCGTCTATCCCCGGCCTCGAAGTATTTGACATCCAGGAACGGTTTGATGATGCGGGATGCAGCTTCCGTTCTGCGGCCACCGGGGCCATTTACTGGAAGAAGCCATCGGTACAGGCAGGAGCAGATGGAGAAGGTCCGGGACGTGGCCTGGCCCTGGACATAGATCCGCGGTATCCGGGTTTTGAATGCTGGGTAGCAGGGGCGGGAATAAAAGGACTGTTTGATTGTAAGGGCAATAAAATATCTGACCGTACTCCACCCTGTAATATGGGAATTTACTGGGATGGCGATGTGTTGCGGGAAATTTTAAACGGAACCTTTATTGGTAAATGGGATTATGAAAATGGCATTACCGTAGAATTGATGAACACTGCAAAATACCAGTGCCGCAGTAATAACGGCACTAAAATGAACCCGGTTCTATCGGGAGATATTTTGGGCGACTGGCGCGAGGAAGTAATTTACAGGACAGCCGACAATAAAGAATTGCGTATTTTTTCTACTTCTGTACCAACAACGCACCGGTTTTATACTTTAATGCACGACCCGCAATATCGCCTGAGCATTGCCTGGCAAAATGTAGGATATAACCAGCCTCCTCATACCAGCTTTTTCATGGGTGCAGGGATGAGCACGCCGCCGAAACCTGATATTGTTTTTGCTGATAAATAAAGAGCGGCATAATACAATTTTCTTTTTATACCAGCTGTCAAAATACATTATCCACTTCCGGCCGGCTATATTGCTCCTGTGCACTACTTATTTCAGGCAGGCCAAAATAGAAATATAAGCGCCTTTTTACAGGGGCATCAAAAGTAACCGGTTCGCTTTGCGGTCCCAGTGCTTTTGTGTCAGGACTTATATTTAAAGCCAGCTTGGTGCCCATTGCAGGTATAGCATCTAAAAACGAAATGTCGCCCTGTGGAAGCTCAGGAAAAGGCCTGGCACCTGTCAGACCGTAGAAATTGAACAACCTTACAGAGAGGTTCTCCTCTTCGCTGGCTACATAAAACTTTCCTTCCACCGTGTTCAACTCCATCCAGGTAATATCAGTGTAATATCCTTTAAATTCAGGATAAACCAGGGGCGAATAGCCTGTCTGCGTATTGTTGTAAAGGTTTTGCCATACGTTTACGGGAGTTCCGTGCGTTCTGTTTTTCCATTGCCGGTAAGGGCCCTTCCCTAACCATTTTGCAGCCAGAATAAAGTTTTCGGGGTAACTGAATGAGACGCCGGCAAATGGATAGGTGCCACGGATATCATACTCATAATCCAGCGCTATCCAGCCGTTTTGCTGCATGGTCCATTTTACGTACTTCATATTACCTTCATATTTAAAAATAGCTGATACGGCACCATTATCTTCAGCGATTTTCACATCCGTTACTTTCGCAGTACCGTTTAGTAGTAAAGGACCGTTTTTGAACGAGAGGTTATCCAGTCCGATGACAGGATTTTTAACGCCTGATAATAAGCCGGTATTCCTGTTAAGAGCAACTTCCAGTCCGTTACAGGATAAGATAATGGTAGAATCTGCTTCCGAAGCAAAGGCACGGGCCTTTTGTGTTCCCCAGATATTTGCAAGCAAGGCTTTATTATCCTTCAGTTTCCATGTCCACTGGTAGATCTCATTGCCAGATTTATCGGTTGCTTTTAGCTGCAGTGCATCATAATTTCGGTAATCGGCAGGCAATGGTAGCTGCAGTGTGCCTTTTTGAAGAGGTTGTATGGAAGGCGCCGGAGCCTTGCCGGCTTTTACAGTGGTACAACCGGCAAATTGCATATCAAAAGTGCTACGAAAATTGATCAGTGCCCATTCATAGGTGCATTCATTCAGGTTGGTAAAATGGTAACGGTTTTCCAGCTCTACAGCACCTGTAAAGTTTTGAGGCAGTGTGGTAGTTTCAATTCTTACAGGAGAAAATATTTCACGCAGCGCGTAAAAGCTGCCTTCTTTTTCCCTGTGCGGACCTAAAATACCATCGTTGGCATTCAGGCCGTTGGCATCTATCACATTATTCATATCTGTGCGAACAATACCTTCATCTAAAAAAGCCCATATAAATCCGCCACCGCTTCTTTTAGCGTTCCAGTGCAGTTCCCAGAAATCATACATCGCTGCCCCGCCGCCGCCATCATCCTGCGAGTGAAGAAACTCTGTAGGCATATAAATGAGGCTGTCATTAAGTATGTTTTTAGTGCTGTAATAATCTTCGTAATGATTACAGTCAATACCGTTAAAATCGTTACCCGGCCTGTGATGTGGATGGATGACCGGTCGTGCAGAGTAGTCCCATTTGGTGAATATGGCGTCAAGTTCTTTATTCGTACCACCTTCATTCCCATTGGCCCAGAAGATGATGGAAGGGTGGTTCAGGTCTCTGAGCACCATTTCTTTAACAAGCGGGGTTCCTGCCTCCGTTTTGTAGGCTTTTTGCCAGCCGGCCAGCTCATCTATTACATATAAGCCCAAAGAGTCGCATAGTTCCAGAAATCTTTTATCAGGAGGGTAATGGGAGCAGCGTACGGCGTTCATATTCATCTCTTTTATGAGCCTCACATCCAGCAATTGTAAGCTGTCATTCAGGGTTCGCCCGGTTTCAGGCCACCAGCAATGGCGGTTCACCCCTTTCATTTTTACCTGCACATTATTAATAAAAATACCTTCGCCATGTTTTATTTCTATCGTTCTGAAGCCAAACTTTTCCCGCAGCTGGTAAATCGTTTTATTGTTTTCCTTTAAATAAATATCAACAGAGTACAGATCGGGTGTTTCGCTGGTCCAGCGTTTAGGCGATTTTATCAGCGATTGCAGGTTAACGGCTGAGTCGCTTTTATTAGCTTTAACAGATATAGTGCTTACTGTATTTCCCCGGGCGTCTTTAATTTCGGCGACTATGGTTTTAGCCCGTTGCAGGTTTTTGGGGAAAGCCATCATTTTAAAACTTCCGTCGGCCTTAGCATCTATAGCTACGTAATCAATATATTCTTTATTTACAGCTTCCAGGTAAACCGGCCTGAAAATCCCACCCAATACCCAATAATCAGCCAGGCGCTCTGCATTATTGACAGACGTGTTTGCAGACATTTTACTTACTTCCGCTTCCAGCAAATTGGAACGGCCATAATGAAGTTTATCCGTAATATTATATTTGAACCTGTAAAAAGCACCCTGGTGCCTGGTGCCGGCCGTTTTGCCATTGATTTTTAGCTCAGTGTCTGTCATGCTGCCTTCAAATACAATAAATATTTCTTTGCCTTTCCAGGCAGCGGGAACGTTGAAATGGTAGCGGTACCTTCCTTTTTCATCTGCAAAACGAAAGTTTTTGCCATAAGTTTTATAATCACGTCCATAATTGTAAGTGCCAAATCCCTGTTGCTCCCAATGCGAAGGGACCTCTATTGGGGTCCAGTAGCCGCTATTACGGCCACCTGTGCAATAAAAATCCCAGGTTATGGTGTGGTTATTACCTGTTCCGGAAAGATATTGAATCTGCTTCTGCTGTGCTGCAGCCTCCCGGCCATAAAAAAATACAGGGCTAAAAAGCAGGATGTTTAACCATTTGTTCATAGAAACAAAATTTAGAATTGTACCTTGTGAATGATCAATGATCAATAGTATAGCAAAACTTTTGAATGCAATAAAGGGCTTTGCCTTTGATAAAGGCTCATAGTATTTGCCAGTTACAAACAAGCGTTATGATCATTGATCTTTGCGGCTAAAAGTAGAGAACGTTTTTAATTAGGCCATCCTGATGTATCCTGAGATGAGGAGGGACGTTTTTTGAACACGAGGATAAATCTGTTATTTTGGAAGCCATTGTACAGTTCATACAGTGTCCGTTCTGTGACCAATAACAGCCGTTTATATTCTTCGGATAAGCCTATTTTTGTGAATAGGCTGCTTTGTAACGGGCTTGTATTGCAATTAGTTTTTCAAGAAAAAGCCTGATAGAAGCTACTGCTTCGTTGTTAATATTGCCATAAGAGATAGAATGAGAAGCGTTACCCTGCCTGATAGTAACACGGGCATCGCAGCCATCGGCACATACATTGCAAACGTTCAGGCCGATGCTATTGAACTTTTCCCTGTTAAGGAGTGATATCAGTTCGTTCCATTCTGCATTATTGGTTTCCTGTACTTTGCTTTGCCCTTTGCTATCACATGAAGAAGGAAGATAAATAAAAACAGTATTTTCTTTGCCCATGGTCAGCGAGTCTCCCGGGGCGCACCATCCACAAACGGTAGTATGACTTATTTGTAATTCGCTGTCAGAAAACAGCACCTGCTTTTTTGCGCAGGAAAAAATGAATACTGTAATGGCCGGCAATAACGAAATTATTATTTTCATCGGTGTATTTTTTGTTTTCGATCAGGGCAGGGAGGCTGTCCACTTACTTGTTCATCCCGATACCCCTGCGGGAGGTTACCGGTACATTTTTGACCTGAATTTACTTTTTTTTAGACGCAACAGGCAACAAAAATGCAACAGGAATTTTGTTTTCAATAATTTTGGTATTTTATTATATAAATAAACCCCGGTGAAGCTCAATTATTATCCTTTTCATTTAAAATTCCGTCATCCGTTCACTATTTCCAAGGGTACTAAAACCCACCAGCCTACATTGATTGTAGAGCTGGAGCATTTTGGCATAAAGGGCTATGGTGAAGCGCCTGCCATAACCTACTATAATATCACGGTTGAAAAGATGATAGAAGATCTGCATGCCAAACAGATGATGATAGAGCGGTTTGCGTTTACAGAGCCGGACAGGTACTGGCATTTTTTGCACCACCTGTTACCTCAAAATCCCTTCCTGGTTGGTGCTTTGGATATAGCAGCCTGGGATCTTTTTGGTAAGATGACCCGTAAGCCACTGTATAAAATATGGAATGGAGATATTACGAAAAGCCCGGCAACAGATTATACGATTGGCATCGACAGCGTGGAAAAGATGACCGCCAAGCTTAAGGAAAAACCCTGGCCTGTTTATAAGATAAAAGTAGGTACTGCTGATGATATTGCTATTGTAAAAGCCTTGCGGGCCGAAACAGATGCCATTTTCAGGGTAGATGCCAATGCCGGTTGGGATCTTGAAACGGCTTTACAGCTTATTCCACAGTTGAAAGACCTGGGAGTTGAGCTGGTAGAGCAGCCATTGGCTAAAGATAACTGGGAAGATATGGCGGTTTTATATAAAGCATCGACCATACCATTGTTCGCTGATGAAAGTTGTGTATTTGAAAAGGATGTAGCCAAATGCGAAGGCTATTTTCATGGTATTAATATAAAGCTGACCAAATGCAGCGGCATTACACCGGCATTGCGTATGATTCCCGATGCCCGTAAACGCGGTCTGCAGGTAATGCTTGGTTGTATGAATGAAAGTACTATTGGATCAGCCGCCATGGCCCATTTAGCCCCGCAGGTGGATTACCTGGATATGGATGGTCCCCTGCTTTTAGAGGAAGATGTTGCTACGGGTATTGGTTATGATAATGGCAAAATAGTATATAGCAACGGGCCAGGGCTAGGAGTGGAGTATAGCGGGTTATACTATAAAACAATATAATTGATATTAATTAATAGTGGTAATAATTTGTCCTCGCTTTCGAAATGAAAATACTGATATTTTTTAATTTATTTTAAAGCAGGCTGAATTAATGCGGAGAATCACTTGTATAGCAACCTCATACCGGATGAAAAACTCCGTCATTCGAGACAGCATTGCACCCAATATACTTTTCTGTAAGAAATACTTACAGCGGAGCCGCAAAATCAAGCGTCCAGTATAAACCGCTTTTTGCAGCACCTATCTCGGTCGCCTTTTTGCTCATTATGTTTTTACAATGGCCGGGGCTGCTCAACCAGCTTTGCATCACTTCCTCTACACTGCGTTGCCCCATGGCAATATTTTCTGCAATAAAGCTCCATTTGTAACCGGCAGCGCTGATCCTGTTGCCGGGTGTGGATCTTTTAGCCCCGGTATGGTTTAAAGTTTTATTGCGGCTCATATAATCACTATGACTTTGTGCTGCTGCTTCCAGCTTATTGTTCCATTGAAGCGCTTGTACCGGCGGCATAGCGCTTTCGCCACATTTGCACCCTCTCGCTCTAACTTTATTAATAGCCTGTAACAGGTCGCGGGCAGATGCAGCGGATGAACCTGGTGCATGGGTACGGGTGGAACAGGCGCCTGACAAGATTACCATACCTGCAAGAATCGGTAATAAAAAAAACTTCATATCCAATGGTTTTGACGATAAGTTGCTAATATGATGCCTCAAAAATTGCTCCTGCAACCGAACGGAAACCGGCTGAATTTGGATGGGAACTTTGTATGTAAAGAGCGCTAGTGGGCAAAATCTGCTTCATAATTTCCTTTAATACGCTCCATGGGAGGATTAAAGTATCCGTATTTCAGATCAGGGAATTCATCGCGTATCTCCAGCAAAAGCTCTTTTACACCCAAACAATCGCCCGTATCAGCAACTCCGATCTTTCCGAGGTACCAGTCAGGATCAATATTAAAATTACGCCACTGTATCATTTTAAGATTTGTATCCCTGATCAGTTTTCGTAATGCTTCATATTCGGCCATACTATCTGTCATGCCGGGAAAAACGAAATAGTTAATAGAAGTCCAGCCCCCAAAACTATCTACAACCTTCAGGCTTTCAATAATATCTTCAAATTCGTAATTATTAGGACGATAGTAAGGCATGTAAATTTCACGTCTTGCGCTATTGGTGCTTACGCGGATAGAATTAAGTCCTGCTTCACATAAACGTTTTACTGCATCGGGTTTAGAACCATTGGTATTAATATTGATGCTGCCTTTATCTGTATGTTTTCTTATTTCGATAATTGCTTTTTCGATGGTTTCCCACATCAGTAATGGTTCTCCTTCGCATCCCTGGCCAAAGCTGATCAACGGATAGGGCGCTGTTTCGAGGTGCGGAACAGTGAATTCTACTATTTCTTCAACCGAAGGTTTGAATTTTAACCGGTCCTGCGTGGAGACGATCATTTCTTCATCGGGCTGAAGGGAAATACATCCTACGCAATTGGCATTGCAGGCCGGGGAGGCCGGTACAGGGCATTCCCAGCGGCCCATGAAATAATTACGGGCGGCAGGACAGTGATAGGTAAGCGCACAATTTTCTGCCAGGTGCTTTACCAGCCGGTTGTGAGGGTAGGCAGTTATTAAGTGATCTACACCATGTTCTATCTTATGCGCATCAAATCCCCCGCATTCCTGCCTGATGTCCTGTTCAATTCTTTCGGCAGGTACATAAAATTTTTCGTTAAGCCATCCAACAGCAGTATAACAAAAAAGCGGAAGTGTGGGAGCATCTTTTGCTGTTTCGTAAGCGGATAAATAAAAACCTGTGTGCGCAGGAGGGATAAAAGCGGCTACGGCCCAGCCTTTCTCACAAAGCCGCATTTCACCGGTTTCTACATCAATACCAATTCCTCTGCGCCCGGGAAGCTCATATAAAGACCCTCCCTCAGGTAATTCGATCCACTCATCATGAGGTATAGGCATGGCATCCCAGCCTGTGCGGCCTGTTACGTAAAGAGAAGTATCTTCAAAAATATTTCCTTTTCCGTCAGAATATAAAATAAACGGGGATGAACATAATGACATGAGAGTGATTTATCTGTGAATAGTAAGTAGTGAATTGGCTATTCATTAATGTTATTTATTCAGCGTTTTAATGTAGTTGCGGTGTTACCACCTGTATTTTCAAGAAAACGACATGAATCAACCATTCACTATGAGCTGTTTCCTGCAAAAGTCGTTAAATTCTGCTTCATTTACTGTTTCTTTACCTGTATATTCAATAATATGCTGATAAATTTTGTTGTTTTTGTGATCGATCGTTAAGATATCATCTTTCAGGATCATATGACTGATATCGTCCCAGCCTATCTTTTTTTCAGGAAAAGAAGGATAAACGATACCCGCAGCATCTGCAGTAATGACCAGCTTTCTTTTGGAAATCATATATAAGGCCCATAAAAGAATATCCAGTAATAATAAATAGGGATAGCCTATATTTATCCAAAAGATACCGCATAATAAAATCAGTATACCTATAGATTGCAGCGAGCCTTTCTTTTTGTACCGGTATATATCCCATAAAATAATAAGTACAACAGCTATCATGGCGGGTACTATATTAAACTTTTTTTCTCCAGCAACTGGCTGCACGAAAAATAAGCCCAGCAAGTTTAATATAATTATTCCGTAAGCAAATACCTGGTAAGTCAGTATTTTTTTATTAGGTATAGTAAACCGGTACATTATTGAATTTAAATTTAATATAAAATATTTAAATCATTAATTATAAATTGTTTAAAATAAATATATAAAATTTTATTAGATATAATAATTATCAATGATTACAACATGCTAATATATTGCAAAGCTTGAATAGTGCCCTGGCACCTACATTGGCGTTCCACTCTGTATCACCAACACCTACTTCTACCAGGTCAAAGCCGATGATTTGTCTCCCGGTTTTTAATATTTCATGGAACAGGTAAAAGACCATTTCCAGTTCAAGTCCTCCCGGAACAGGTGTTCCTGTATTAGGGCAAAGTTTAGGATCGAGCCCGTCAATATCAAAGCTGATATGTACTTTCTGAGGTAACCGGCCAATTAGTTCATCCACAATATTTTTAAAAGTATCTCCCGTAAATAGTCTTTCCTTCATGTCCTGGTCGAAGTAAGGAATAACCCTTCCGTTACTATTTTGAATATACTCCCATTCATCCTGGCTGATATCTCTGAGTCCCAACTGTACGATGCTCCTGATCTGGGGAACTTCGGTCAGTGCATTATACATAATGCTGGCATGTGAATAGGTAAAGCCTTCATAAGCTATTTTAAGGTCGCAATGGGCATCTATTTGCAAAATCCCATATTCCTCATGTTTTTCTGCAAGCGCCTTATAGAGGCCCAATGGAGTGCTATGGTCACCTCCCAGCAGTCCTACGAGTTTGCCATTATCTAAATAGGTTTTTGCCTGTTTATACACCCAGTCATTCAGGTAATGGCCGCCAGCATTAATTTCTTTGATGGTTCTGCACATAAACTGGTTGGCCCCAAGTTCTTCTCCGCGGGAAATATAATCTATATATAATTCAGCCTCTCTTCTCAAATAGGAGCTTTTGAGCTGTAATTGCTTATCAGCGGGAGTTATATAAAAACCTCTTTTCCAGGTATCAGGGAACTGGGGATCGTACAAATCTACCTGCATACTGGCTTTACAGATAGCTTCGGGAGCTTTTGCGGTTCCCGATCCGTAACTTACTGTAACTTCCCAGGGGACACTCATAATGACCAGTTCGGCATTTTCTTCAGTACTGGGCAGGCCGAAAATATTATTTTCAGGGTTGCTGACGGCGTTCTGATCGAAATTTTTTAAGTCTAACATCGCTCAAAAAATATTTAAAAGGGGTGCAAGATACATTGTTTATGTTTAAAAAGCTATAAAGAGGACATGGAGGTACTGGTCAAATGCATCCGATTATGAAGGTTTCTTATATTGTTCCTTGCAGCGTTTCATCATAACTGCCCTTACTTTTATAATTATTTCAGTTTTTCAGACTTTTTGCCTGGTTATTTGTAAATCCATAGGAACGCAACGATTACAAAGAAGGTACAGCATCTACGTTAAAATCTGGAAAAGTGGACTGAACAAAATGATTGCGGGCTTATAATTTAAAGATGTGTTTGCATGCCCCAACTACAACATGCCAGCCATTACCATTCGCGCAGATACGAATGGGCTATACATATTTCAGCTTATAAAGAGCTGCATCTGCCAGGTTCAATTTGTGTGCCCGACCGGGCATAGAGAAACTGTTCTTTTTGAAACCTCGATTAGTTTGATATCTTTGGGCCATTTGTTACGAAAACAGGGGCGGAGTGAGAAAAACTTATTTAAGAAAATATCACAGTTTTTTAAGATTTAAAAGAGACTTTACCCGTTACAGCATTAAAAAAGTCAAAAGCTATGAGGTACTGCTATATTGGTTGAAAAGCCATATGAACAGAACCCAGTTTCTCATTCTTTCAGGTATTTTGGTGGGCTGTACAGCAGGTCTTGCCGGTGTAGCTCTTAAGGCCCTTGTTCATTATATTCATTACCTGATCACACATAAGATACACTTTGAATACCAGATTCTTTTTTACATAATATTTCCTTTTCTGGGTATTGTGCTTACTACGGCAATTGTACTTACCTTCTTTAAAGGGCAGGACCGAAAAGGCATTGGAGCTATTCTCTATGAAATTGCCCGTAATTCGAGTATTGTTTCTCCGGTAAAAATGTATTCACAAATAATACAGAGTGCCGTAACGGTGGCTTTTGGTGGTTCGGCAGGTCTTGAAAGCCCTATTGCAGTTACAGGATCTGCCATAGGAGCAAATTTTGCTCAAACCTATAAGCTGAATTATAAAGAAAGGACCTTACTGTTGGCCGCAGGAGCTACAGCAGGTATTGCATCCGCTTTCAATGCACCTATAGCAGGAATCATGTTTGCATTTGAAATATTATTAACGGGTGTTGTTTTCTCAGATTTTGTTCCTTTGGTTGTGGCAGCCGTTTGTGGTAGCCTGGTATCGAAAATAATATTACAGGAAGATGTATTGTTTCGTTTTCATGCGCGCGAGCCATTTAATTATAACAATATTCTTTTTTACCTGGCGTTAGGCCTGCTTACTGCATTTTATGCCAGGTATTTTGTTGTGGTAGCTCAAAAAGTAGAACATTTTATAAAAAGGCTTCATCTTTCAAAAATGAAACGGGCTATGGCAGGAGGTGCGGCGCTCTCTATATTATGCGTTTTACTGCCACCTCTTTTTGGTGAAGGCTATGATGTGATCAAGTCTTTCACTAATGGTCATGTTCAATTTGTGATCAATAATAGTTTCTTTCGTTATATTGAGTTGAAGGATTGGTCGATTATTATTTTCCTGGCACTTATTTGCCTCCTTAAAGCCTTTGCGACACCTATAACGATCTTCAGTGGTGGTAACGGGGGTAATTTCGCACCATCTTTATTTGCAGGGGGAACATTAGGTTATCTCTTTGCCCAACTCTGCAAACTTATGGGCTTGAGCCACGTACCAGAGACCAACCTGGTGCTGGCGGGCATGGCAGGCGTAATGAGTGGCGTTTTGTATGCACCTCTAACTGCTATATTTCTGATCGCTGAATCCAGTTTTGGATATGATCTGTTTATTCCGCTGATGATTGTATCTGTGATTTCTTACCTGGTGGCTAAACGCTTTTCTCCCGTGTCTCCTGACTTAAAAAAACTGGCCGACGAAGGAAAGATTTTCACCCATGAACATGACAGGAATCTTATTACAAGACTTCAGATAGTTGATATGATTGATAAAGATCCACAGATCATTTCGATCGATGCCTCTATAAATAAACTGCTGGGTATGGTAAAAACAGGCAGCAAGAATGTTTTTGCCGTTGTAAATGAGGCAGGCAAATTTTCAGGTATGATAACTATAGATGATTTAAGGCCTGTGATTTTTGCCAGCGATCCCGAATCTTTTAGCATTTCCAGCCTTATGAAAATGCCTCCTGCAATAGTGTATGAGAATGAAGATATGCTGGAAGTTGTTGAAAAGTTTGATACAACAGATGCCTGGTACTTGCCCGTACTTAATGCGCAGGAAAAATTTACCGGTTTTATATCTAAACCGACGCTTCTTATTAATTACCGGAAACAGTTGCAAACTTACTCAGAATAACATTTCCGTTGAAACTTTACGGAACTACCGGATCTGGCCTCATACCAATTAAATGCTGGCTGACAAATCTCTGATTGGGTCGTACACGGGATGGGCCACCTGACACAATATTGTGCGGTTTTTTTTTGTGCTGTTTTAGCAGGTGCGGAAAAAAATCCACATATAAGAGAAACAGCGGGAAAAAATCTGCCAGGCAGAAGGGAAAAGTAAGGTATAGTCTATGCTTATTGCTCATGGCTTTATTATTGATCAGCAAATGCTGTAATACACGTTTTAATAAGCGAAGCGATACACCGGGTAAAGCAACTCTCTGGTAGCGTTTATTAGCCTGCTTAACGGTATTGCTATACAAGGTACTCTTCAAGAGAACTTTTACCTATATTATGAAGTGATATGTTCTTTATATGAATAACCATTGTTTTAAAAGAATGATATGAACAGAGACGGGGCAATGCAAAGTGCATGGCAGCCAGAAATAAGACGGTTCGATGAGCCTTCGGCTATTGCAGACATATATGATGTAGCCATTGTAGGCGGAGGGATCACCGGTATTACCTGTGCTGAAAAACTGCAGGCATCCAATAAAAGCTGCATTGTGCTGGAAGCATATAATATCGCTTATGGAACAACCGGTGGCACTACAGCACACCTTAATACTTTTTTTGATTGCAGCTATGATGAGGTTATTAAAAAGTTTGGTTTATCCCAGGCCTGCCAGCTTGCAGAAGCGGGAAAAGAAGCCATCGCAGCTATTAAAGCAAATGTTCGGAAGTATAATATAGACTGCGACTTTGAAGAAAAGGAAGCGTATCTTTTTGCAACTCACGAATCACATGAAAAGAAGCTGGACCGTATTATAGAAAGTGGCCAGCAGGCAGGGATAGACATCAGCAGAAGCACTAAGATCGTTTTTCCCATTCCCTTTAAAAGCCAGGCCAGGATCAGCGGTCAGGCTCAGTTCCACCCGGTCAGATATATCCGTGCGCTGGCATCGGCATTTGTAAAAATGGGCGGTACCATCCTGGAAGAGGCAAGGGTGCAGGAAATAAAAGAACACGATAATACTTTAACGTTAGATACTTCAAAAGGCAATATCAGATGCAGGCATGTTATTTATGCTACACATACGCCTCCGGGCGCCAGTTTTCTTCACTCTCGCTTAATTCCGTGGCGCAGTTACGTACTGGCTGTAAGGCTGAAAGAGACTCATTATCCTGATGCTCTAGGTTATGACCTGAACGACCCCTATCATTATTACAGAACCCATACTATTAACGGGGAGAAGCTCTTAGTAGCCGGCGGGAAAGATCATAAGACCGGACACGGGGAAGATACAGAACAAGTATTCAGGGAGCTGGAGAAACATGTTCAATATTATTTCCCCATCGACACTATTGCCTATAGCTGGTCTTCGCAATATTACGAACCGGTGGATGGTTTACCTTATATAGGACGTTTGCCCGGCGGATCCGGCCGGGCCTATGTTGCTACCGGTTATAATGGTAACGGGATGATCTTCGGAACCCTTGCGGGATGTATGCTCACTGCGCTGATTAATGCCCATGAGCATCCGTATCAGTCTTTGTTCGACCCATCCAGAATAAAGCCTTTGGCAGGCTTCAGTAAATTGGTAGCGCAAGGTGCAGACTTTGTTTCCCATTTTATAAAAGGTAAGCTTCCTGCTGAAAAAATCCGAACATTGGTTGCAATTAATCATAACGAGGCAAAAGTTGTAAAATACGATGGTAATTCCTATGCCATGTATAAGGATAATGGTGGCGTATTGCATGCGATCAATAGTATGTGCTCTCATGCCGGGTGCCATATTGCCTGGAACAGTGCTGAGAAAACCTGGGACTGTCCCTGCCATGGGTCCAGATTTAGTATAAACGGAAAAGTTATAAATGCACCAGCAGTAAAAGACCTCGAGCGCGTTAACCTTATAGAACCTTCAGGAAATGATGACAGCATACTGATGCCATCAGCAATAAGCTAACCTTATTTTCTTTATGAGGAAATAATTACACTCCTCTAAAACTCTGTAGAACAATGTTCCCCGTATTTACATGAAAACAAACTACGACACAGGTACAATGCTGCTGTAATACCTAACGCTTCCTGAATAAGTACTTAAGGCACAGGAATTGTTTAAATGATTCATTGATATAGTTTTCTTTAAGCCCTGTTGTATCCCTATATAATAATATATATCAATGACCCAATTCATTCATATGAAAATGCAAAAAACAGATTTAATCGTATTCTCTCATTTGAGGTGGTATTTTGTTTATCAGCGGCCTCAGCATCTGATCAGCCGGTTCACCGATGTTTATCGCACTATATACATTGAAGAGCCTGTTTTTGTACAGGACGACGATAATTACGCTCTTTGCTATGACAGTTCAGGAGTTATTATCATTACTCCCGGCATTAAAGAAGAGGGTACAAGAGATGTGAGCCAGGTAATGAAAAATATTTTACAGCAACTGTTTGCTGATCTTAACATCACCGATTATATTTTATGGTATTATACACCTATGGCGCTGCCGTTTAGCAGGCAGCTCGCTCCTGTATTTACTGTATATGATTGCATGGATGAACTCTCCGCTTTTAAATATGCACCTCCTGAATTGTTGCGCCTTGAAGAAGAATTGTTGTCGAAGGCAGATATTATTTTTACCGGTGGAACCAGCCTGTATGAACACAAAAAAAAGCAATCCCATTCGAATATTTATTGCTTCCCGAGCAGTATAGACAAGTGCCACTTTAATAAAGCCCGGCTATTACAATCCGATGCTCCTGATCAAAATAAAATACCCTACCCCCGCTTTGGATTTTTCGGAGTAATTGATGAACGTTTCGATATCAACCTCATTAATGAGGTGGCACAGCTCAGGCCGGATTGGCATTTTGTTTTAATTGGACCTGTAGTAAAAATTGATGAAGCCTGTTTGCCTAAGAGAGAAAATATTCATTACCTGGGGCAAAAGAAATACGAAGAACTGCCAGCCTATATCAGCTGCTGGGATGTGGCCATATTGCCTTTTGCTATAAATGAATCTACAAAGTTTATCAGTCCTACTAAAACACCCGAGTACCTGGCTGCGGGTAAGCCTGTTATTGGAACGCCTATACAGGATGTGGTAGAGCCATATGGCAGGCTAGGCTTTGTGCGTATAGCCGGTAACGCGCAAGAGTTTATTGCGTGTGGAGAAGAAGAGCTATACGCTGACAATATTTACAGATCTCAGAGGATAGATGCCTTTCTGGACACCATGTCCTGGGATATTACCTGGTCGGCTATGCATGACCTGATGACTGAATCAATAAAGTTTAATTAAATTATACAAATATGTTCGATTACCTGATAGTGGGATGTGGTTTTGCCGGTAGTGTGCTGGCGGAGAGATTAGCTTCTCAGCTTAACAAAAAAGTTTTAATTATCGATAAAAGAAATCATGTAGGCGGTAACGCTTTTGATTATTATAATGAGCAGGGTATTTTGGTGCATAAATACGGCCCTCATATCTTTCATACCAATTCCAAGGAAATATTTTTATACCTGGGCCAGTTCACCCAATGGCGCCCTTATGAACATCATGTGCTGGCCAGCGTTGACGGGCAACTGGTACCGGTGCCTATTAACCTTAATACAATTAATGCACTTTATAACCTGAACCTGGATACCTCTTCTGTTGAAACTTACCTGAAAAGCCGTTCAGAGCATGTAGTATCTGTTGCTACGGCCGAAGACGTGGTAGTAAACAGTGTAGGAAAGGACCTATATGAAAAGTTCTTTAAGACCTATACCCAAAAACAATGGGATATGGATCCCTCAGAGCTGGACTCATCGGTAACTGCCCGGGTACCGGCCCGTTATAACAGGGATAACAGGTATTTTACAGATACTTACCAGGCCATGCCTTTGCACGGATATACTAAAATGTTCAACAATATGCTATCGCATAAGAACATCCATATCATGCTAAATACAGATTATAAGGATGTGAAGGATAGTTTACCTCACAAGGCTACGATTTTTACAGGGCCTGTAGATTATTTTTTTGATTATTGTTATGGAAAACTGCCCTACCGGTCAATTGATTTTTCTTTTGAAACATTGGAAACAGAAAGTTTTCAGCCTTGCGCTACGGTTAATTATCCGCAGACAAATTTATACACAAGAATTACAGAATTTAAAAAGCTCACAGGTCAGGTACATCCTAAAACCACTATTGTTTACGAGTATCCTACAGATAATGGTGATCCTTATTATCCTATACCAAGGAAAGAAAACCAGGCCCTGTATAACAAGTATAAAGCGCTGGCCCAATCCTTTCCGAATGTGTATTTTACCGGCCGCCTGGGCACTTATAAATATTATAATATGGATCAGGTGGTGGCACAGTCGCTCACTTTGTTCAAAAAGATGGCATCTATGCAAAAAATACCGTTTCAGGAGTTTACAAACGGAAACCATAAGCTAAACGGATTTAATCACAAGCTATGATCCATGTCAGCCCGTTTAAAAGCTTTTGGATGGGAGGGTATGAGTGTTGTGATATGATTAACCGGTATGGGAACCGGGCAGATCTTTTAACCCTTACCGGACATGACAGCCAGCTAACTGGAGATTATGGGTTGTTGGATCAGTTTGGCATCAAAACAATAAGAGAAGGTATCAGGTGGAGCCTGGTAGAACAATATCCCTACATTTATAACTGGCAGTACACTGAACAAATGATCCGCATTGCAGGTGAGTCAGGTAAGCAGATCATTTTTGACCTTTGTCATTTTGGGCTGCCATCAGATATTACACCTTTACATCCGCACCTGACCGCAAGATTTGTAGCCTTGTGCAGGTCTTTTGTTGAAATGTACAGGCGCATCAACAAAGAAGGGCCGCTGATTGTTACACCTATTAACGAAGTGAATTTTATTGCCTGGCTGGGCGGAGAGATGGCCGCAACAAGTCCATATTGTACGGCTAAAGGTTGGGAAGTAAAATATCATTTAATGCAGGCCTTTATTGAAGGCGTGCAAGCGATGAAAGAAATGGATCCGGCTATTATTATTCTGACTGTAGAACCGCTCGTTAATATTGTTGCGGATGGAGATGATGCTGATACATTAAGTATAGTGCAACTAATGAACAGCTATCAGTATCAAACGCTGGAAATGCTTACAGGGCAAATTTGCCCGGAATTGGGCGGACGGCCCGAATACCTGGATATCATTGGTTTGGATTATTATTATAATTGTCAATGGTCCTATCCTTTCAATCATATTCTTGACTGGAAAGCGCCTGATAAGCAGTTAGGTTACCGTAACTTAAGTGACCAGGTAAAGGAAGTGTATGAAAGATACCGCAGGCCAGTTGTGCTTACTGAAACCAGCCATCCGAAAGAAGACCGTCCTCTCTGGATAAAAAATGTCACGTCTGAATGTGTAAAGATCCTCTCACAGGATATACCGTTCTGGGGTATCTGTATTTATCCGCTGATCGACCGACCCGACTGGGACTTTCCGTCTCTGTGGCATCGTTCGGGTATTTGGGATATTGACGAGACCCATGAAAGCCTGCCGCGTACGTTATATGAGCCTTATGCACATGCTATAAAGCAATGCCAGCTGCAGCTGTCTCCATTTATTAACAGCGCCTCTTTGCCCATTACTATATAATCTCCGTTAAGAACACCTATACCAGGCCATTCTACAGCGATCATTGAAGCAAGATTTCTTTCTATGCTTGTATATACTGGTTGTAATTGAATGTTGATAGCGCTAACTGTGGATACATTTACACAGGAGCTACCGGAGAAGCGCATTTTTTTACACTGGCTAAAAAAGGAAACCTTTCGCTATCCTGTCTTTGAAGTACTGCCAGCAAACTTAAGGTACTGATCTTCAATAAAAATATTTATCCTTTTCAGGTGCAGTCAATACCGGTACATCAATTGCTTTTATTATCTAAAATTACTCACCTAAAAATGATTTTATGAAAAAGAACAACGAATCGCAAGAGAAAGATCAGAAATCTGAAACTACTGCTCATTCCGGCCAAAACCGAAAAGACGGTAAATCTTCTCAAGAAGGAAGCTCCAGGCAAACAAAGGGAAGTAAAGACACTGATAAGACCGCAAAGGGAACGTCCCGAAAAGATTAGTTTTAATGGGGATCGGAGCTTTATGTTTTCGATCCCCTTTAAGATTGAACAATAAGACCCGTAGCGTGTTTACTGGATCCCAGGGCGTAAAAAGATCGTAACTGCACCATATCATATTGGTATTGTATTTGATCTTGAAATATAAAATAAATATATGGAAGACTTCAATGTAACCGACTTACCCGATTCGGAAAAAGATAAAAAAGAGTTAAGACCTGATAAGGCTGTAATAGATTTACCAGATATAGAAGATATTGACGGGCAGGAAAATGTGAAACCTCCGGAAAGCAGTCAGGCTGAAAACCTGACCATCGCCTCTGATGATGAGGAAGGTATCGGCGTTATTGACGTGGACGAAACAGATCAGCTGACAAATAATATATCTGATGTTACACAAGAGGAGCGGGAACTGCTCAAAGCATCGGAAATGATTCATACTGCGGATGATGAAGATCTGGACCGAGCCGGGTTGGATAATGAAGATTTTGAAGGGGAGAAATTAAATGAACATACCGACAGAGACGGAAAAGACCTGGACGTGCCCGGCGAGGAGGAAGATGATGCTGATGAAGACAGGGGTGAAGAAGATGAAGAGAATAACGAATACAGTCTTTCTGATAATAAATGATCTGTTAAGGCTCCTTATACGTCACACTTAAAATAGGCCGGGAACAAAAAGTTCCGGCCTTTTATATTATTGGTCTTGGCATAAAAAAGCTGAGGTGCCTTTTCCACACGTTGTGTTGCAATATTTGCCGCTTGTCCTGATCTATATTCCAACAGTACCCGGTAATTTGTTAAAAGAAACATTTTTATTGTTGTCTTTATGCGTCTTTTCAGGGGCAGCAGGTAATTGGCTCATTGCTTGATTTATACCAGGAAGGATATTCAATTATTTTAAACTTAAAATTTATTTTCTATGAAAGCAAAGCAAAGTTCCAGAAGCAGCCGGGGCAATCAATCAGTTAATTCCGTATTCGAAGAAGTTTATAAGCTGGGTTATAAGCACGGTTTTGATGATGCCAACAAAGACGATGACTATGACGATGATTTTTCAGAGTATGAAGATGAATATGATGATTATGAAGTAACAGAAGGTCATGACCAGGGTGAAGATGATTATGATGACGAAGATAATGAGGGAAATGAAAATGAGCAGGAGCCTGGAAGGGGCCAGGGCAATCGTGGGGCATCAGGAGGAAGGAATAGCTCATCGGGCAGAAGCGGATCTTCTTCATCGGGGCGCAGAGGTAATAGTGGCTCATCTGGCAGCTCTTCATCAAGCGGAGGGTCAAAAAGAGGCTTTGCGGCTATGAGCAAGGCACAGCGTACCCAAATTGCAAAAAAAGGCGGCAAAGCATCTCATGGCGGTAATACCGGTTCCGGAAGGGGATCCAGAGGGCAGCGTTAAAGCATTTTTGTAAAAAAGAGGGTATAATGCCCCCTAAATCAATTCACTTATAAAGCTGTATAATGGAAAAGGAAAAAAAAGAAGAATTGCGTCCCGGACAGGTGCAGGAAAAACCGGGAATCGAGCAGGATATGCATCCGCAACCTCAAAGCAGTCCCCGGCATTATGAAGGCGGGCGGCTGGAAGGTAAGGCTGTATTGATCACAGGTGGAGACAGCGGCATTGGTAAGGCAGTCGCTTTATTATTTGCTAAAGAAGGAGCAAAACTGGCAATTGTTTACTTAAATGAAGACGAAGATGCAATAGCCACACAACAGCTCATTATTTCAGAAGGAGGCTATTGCAAACTGTTGCGAGGCGATATCAGCCAAGAAGAAGAATGCCGGAGAGTAATTGAAGAAACAATAAAAGATCTTGGCAGCCTGGATGTGCTGATCAATAATGCCGCAACACAATGGGATCAAACTTCCATTGAAGATGTTAACACAGAGCAGTTGCTGAAAACTTTTTATACAAATTTCTTCTCCTGTTTCTGGATGTCGAAATACGCACTGGGATATATGAAAAAAGGGAGTTGTATTATTAATACTACTTCCGTGACTGCGTACAGGGGCAGCCCTTCATTAATAGATTATGCAGCAACGAAAGGTGCTATTGTAGGCTTTACGAGGAGTTTGGCCGGTAGCATTGTAAAAAGAGGGATACGGGTAAATGCAGTAGCTCCGGGCCCTGTATGGACTCCTTTGATCGTTTCTTCTTTCGACAATGAAAAGGTGGCCACTTTCGGAAGCGATACACCCATGGGCCGGGCGGGAGAGCCTAACGAGATTGCTCCCTGCTATTTGTTCCTTGCTTGTGAAGATGCCAGCTTTATGACCGGGCAGGTATTACACCCTAACGGGGGAGAAATTATTAACGGATAATTAAAACAATATATTATGAAACAATATTATTTTAAATTGGCAGGAATGATGCTGTTTATAGGGGCGATCATGCAGGCTTGCAATACAGCGCCGGATAGCAAGAAAGCGGCTGAAGAATCTAATGAAGAAAAATTCAGTAAAAGGGATACCATTGCAGGCCCTTCTTCGAATGTACTTGAAAAAGATGCAGATTTTGCGGTGGCTGCTGCAGACGGCGGCAGAATGGAAGTAGAGCTGGGTAACCTGGCTCAGAGTAATGCCGGTTCGCAGAATGTAAAGGATTTTGGAATGATGATGGTTCAGGATCATTCTAAAGCTAATGACGAGTTAAAGTCACTTGCAGCAGAGAAAGGTATTACACTTCCTGATTCTCTTAGTAATGAAAAAAAGAAAAAGTATGAAGAGCTTAGCTCACTCACCGGCAACCGGTTCGATAAAAAGTATATGTCCTTCATGGTATCTGATCATAAGGAAGATATTGACCAGTTCCGTAAATATGCGGATAATGGTGCCAATGCCGACCTGATGCAATGGGCCTCGGACAAGCTTCCTGTATTAGAGCTGCATCTTCAGCATGCCCGGCAGATAGACAGTACTATAAAGAAGTCGAGATGATTTTATCAATGGGCATTCTTGTAGTGCCGCTTTTTTAAAAAGTTGTAATACCTCATCGTTTCAATAAGCATTCCAGGAGCAGATGGCCTTTCAGTAAATTTTGTGATTTACCGGACAGGCCTTCTTCTTATTTATACCGAGCATTACTTGCACTGGTTTTTCAGATGTGTTTAATCACGTTAGCTAATTCCCCTGCTGAGCTTTTTCAAAAAATGAGGGCATACTCTCCTGTGCAGCTTCTTCAATACTTTGCAGGCAACCATGTTTTTACACATAAATGATGGAATGCAGATATTAAATAAAATAAAGAGGAGCCATTTATAATCAAAATGGCTCCTTCACAGGGCAGGTAAAAAAATTATTAAAAACCGGACCGTCTTATTCTGCTGTTGCCTGCTCGTTAATAAAACTTTCTGCAATTTTTGTAAGCGCTACATCTGTGCTTTTTTCATTGTCTAATGTTTGCTGTAATAATTCTGCAACATCTGTATGTCCCATTTGCTGTGCAAATGCGTATAGTGTTCCGTAAGTTGCAATTTCGTAATGCTCTACTTTTTGGGCAGCCAGAATCAAGCCTGCATCCCGGGTAGAAGAATCGCTTTCGGTATCCGATATGATTTCTTCTGCCTCTTCTGTCAGGCCTTCCATTGCTTTACATTTTTCAGCAACCGCTTTTTCTTCTAAAAGCTCAAAAATTTCTTCAAGTGTTTCTGCATGTCTTTCAGTTTCCTGTGTATGCTTTTCAAATGCTGCAGCCAGTTCACTACTGGTACTGGCCTTTTGCATCTTGGGGAGCGCCTTGGACAGGTGTTTCTCTGCCCAGTAAATATCCTTGAGCTCATCTACAAAAAACTGGTGAAACTCACTGTTTCTCATTTTAGAAGAAGGAGCAGAGGACTGGGCTGCCGTGCTTTTTGGGGATGTGCCTGTTTTGTCTGAATTTGTTTGTGCCATAATTTTTGTTTTTGAAGTTCGAAATACAAAAGAACGTTTCTAAGTAAATGTATATGATAAGAGTAATGCTGTCCTAAGCTTGCAGGACACACTTTTCTTTTTGCTTTTTAGATAAATGCCAGGCCCGTGAGTATATGTATGTATTTCATCAGGACTTTGCCTTCTTCCTGGCAGCTGATTTTTTAGGAACACTGGCTCCTTCTTCACGCGCTTCTGAAAGTCCTATTGCAACGGCCTGTTTGGGATTGGTAACTTTCTTACCACTGCCACTTTTTAATTTACCTTCTTTCATTTCATGCATTGCCTTTTCTACTCTGTCTCCGGCTTTTTTCGAATACTTTGCCATAACATTTATTTTTGTTTAGTACTTATTATTCAAAAGGCTTGCCAGTTAACGTTAATATTGTTCATACCAAAGCGAAATTTGTTTACCGATCGCATTCACCAGCTTTTGAGGCTTTACGTTGCTCATTCGCCACCCGTTCCTGGTACATCGTGTAATGCCCTGGTATTACCGGCCTGTCGCTTGGTAACGGAAAAGGTGATATCCCACATTGGTCGGGGGTTATCTTCTTTCCTGCCATACACCGCTATCATCATTCCGTTTATGACTGCGCCCTACCTGCATGCCGGTATAAATCTTTCCTTTATATTCTTTAAAGGCATTATAGTCATTTCCTGCTTTGCTTCGGCCTGTTCTTTTCCCGGTCTTTCCTGTCTGTGGCATGTTGTCTTTTTTATTTCACCATATCAAAAATGCTGCCTTTTTGTTTAACGCCAGGAGCAGATGTCCTGGTTTATTTTTCATTGTTTTTGAGCGGGATTAAATAGGATACAGAGGAAAAAAAGGGTCACTCAGGCAGGAAGATGTGCAGAAAAGGCAACACTTTTTTTATGATATCTTGCCAGCAGCGGTTAAAGAAGAAGTGGCTTCATGTTTGAAAATTAAAGAGAAAACGTTTCTACATGATCACAAAAAAAAACAGGTACCGTGTATTTACCTGGCATGTGCATGGGTCTTATCTTTTTTATTTGTCGCAAGGGCCGTTTGAGCTATTTATTCCTGTTAAACAGCCTATAGAAGAAGGCTATTACGGCAGGGGTGCTACTTTCCCCTTTGGGCCTAATGTGCATGAAATACCAGTGGAAAAGGTGAAGGATATGGAATTTGATGTAGTGCTGTTTCAGTCTGCACGTAATTACCTAAAAGATCAGTTTGAAATCCTTTCTCCCCGGCAAAGAAAGCTGCCCCGGATCTTCCTGGAGCATAACACACCTCACGATGCTGCTGTAAACACAAAGCACTGGGTGGATGATCCCGGTATTATGCTGGTGCATGTTACCCATTTTAACAGGCTGATGTGGAATAATAACCGCACACCTGCTATTGTCATTTCGCATGGCGTTACAGATTCCCGAATCTCTTATAAGGGTGCGCTGCCAAGGGGATTGGTGGTGATCAACCATCTTAAAAGCAGGGGCCGTACCCTTGGGTGGGATATTTATGATGAAGTACGACAGAAAATTCCACTTGACCTGTTAGGAATGGGAAATGGCAGGGATGGTATAGGCGAAGTGCTTCACCCGCAGTTACCGATGTTCAGGAAAAACTATCGTTTCCTTTTTCACCCGGTACGGCATACCAGCCTGGCGCTGGCAGTTTGCGAAGCTATGATGCAGGGGATTCCGGTTATTGGGCTGGCTACTACTGAACTGGTTACAGTGATCGAAAATGAAAAAAATGGTTTTATTCATACAGACATCGAATACCTGAAGGGAAAAATGGCACTCCTGCTAAAAAATCCACGCATGGCAAAAAAGATCGGTGCTGCCGGAAGAGAAACGGCGTTGCGCATGTTTGATCTGAACATTTTTTTACAGAACTGGGAGCTGGCATTTGAAAAAATAATTTTTAAAAAAGAGATACCCGGGGAGGCTCTTTTATACGCTTAAATTTTATACTATGGAAAAAAGAATCGCATTGATCAGTGAACATGCTTCGCCATTGGCAACACTCGGCGGTACGGATGCTGGTGGCCAGAACGTATATGTGATGGAATTGGCTAAACAACTTTCCCGGCAGGGCTATCAGGTAGATGTTTTTACAAGGTGGGAAGATAGTAATAAGCCACAGACAGTTTGTTGTAACAGCCAAATGCGGGTAATACATATAGAAGCAGGGCCTAAAGCGTATATAGAAAAAGAAAACCTGCTCCCTTATATGGTTCCTTTCCGGCGCCGTTTTATTGACTTTATACGCGAAGAAAAACTGAGCTATGAATTAATTCATGCTAATTTTTTCATGTCTGCGCTGGTAGCCATGGAAGTAAAAATGATATTGGGCATTCCCTATGTAATCACTTTCCATGCACTGGGTTATATACGGCAATTGTTCCAGGGAAATAATGACCGCTTTCCAGCCGAACGTATCCGCATAGAAAAAGATGCAATCCGTTTTGCCGATGGTATCATAGCAGAATGTCCGCAAGACAAAGAAGACCTGATTGAGCATTATAGTGCTCCGGAAGAAAAGATATACATCGTTCCCTGTGGTGTTGATACATCGCAGTTTTACCGGGTACCGCCAATTGAAGCCAGAATACGCATTAATTTACCGGAAGATGGTTTTACATTGTTGCAGCTGGGGCGTATGGTACCCAGGAAGGGGGTGGCTAACGTGATCCGGGCGTTGAGCATCCTGCGGAAAAAAGAACTGCCGGTGCGCCTGGTCGTTGTTGGAGGCGATCAGGATGTGCCTGGGCAAACAAATCCTGAGCTGGCACGTTTACAGCAGCTTTGTGAGGATCTGGGCGTAAGCGACTGTGTGCTTTTTGCAGGAAAAAAAACGCAGAACGAACTAAAGTATTATTATTCAGCTGCTGATATTTTTATTACAACACCCTGGTATGAGCCTTTCGGTATCACCCCTCTCGAGGCAATGGCTTGCCAAACGCCGGTAATAGGCGCTCGGGTAGGCGGTATTACATACAGTATAAAAGATGGAGAGACCGGCATGCTGGTTCCGCCCAAAGATCCCGTTGCGCTTGCAACTGCTGTTTCAGATCTGTATACAAGGCAGGGGGATTTAAGCCGGATGGGCCGAAACGGGTTGATAAGAGTACAAACATTATTTACCTGGCAGGAGATCGGGCGTAAAATAGCAGCGGTTTATAATACAGTAACCAGGGTCAACAGCACCGGGAACGTCATTAAGCAAGTAGTTTAAAATAAGCGTATGCACCATGCCGTATTCATAGACAAAGATGGGACCTGTATAAAAAATGTCCCTTATAATGTAGATCCGAGGCGGATAGAGCTTGGTAAAGGAGCTGATTTTTTCATGAAATTGATCGGCGCCTGCGGATATAAAAAGATCCTGGTTACCAATCAGCCCGGCATAGCGCTGGGTTATTATAGCGAGGCAGCGTTTTTGGCTTCGGTGGTGGCTATCGAAAAAGCAGCGGAAGCGAAGTTTGATTATGTTTGTTATTGTCCGCATCACCCTGAGGGGCATGTGGCTCCTTATAACAAAAATTGCGACTGTTGCAAGCCACAGCCGGGCATGCTTTTAAAGATGGCAGCCGCGGCGGAGATCGACCTGCGAAACTCGTGGATGATCGGGGATATACTGGATGATGTGGAAGCCGGCAACCGTGCGGGCTGCCAGACGATTCTTTTAGATAATGGCGGCGAGACAGAATGGAGAACGGGCAATTGGAGGGTTCCTGATTTTGTGGTGCCAGACCTGTTTGAAGCTACTACAGTCATTCTTAAAAACATGGTATATGAACATTTTAGCCAAAAAGAACATAGAGCAGTTTAAGCAATGGAAGATACTGGTTATCGGAGATCTGATACTGGATCATTATGTGGAAGGCAAAACACAACGTTTGTGTGCCGAAGGACCAATTCCTGTAGTGGATGTAACAAAGTGCAGCTATACGCTGGGAGGCAGCGCTAATGTGGCGCTTAACTTTGCTGCCTTGGGCGCTCAGGTTACTTACTGCAGCGTGGCGGGAGAAGATGCCGCTGCACTAACAGCAATAAAAATGATGGGCGACCACCGGATCCAGGTAAAGATATTAAAGGACGCTCAACGCAATACCATCGTCAAAACAAGGATCATGGCAGAGAAGCAATTATTGGCGCGGTACGATGCTGGAACCACTTACCCCGTATCGGATAAAACAAATGAATGGCTTGAAAGTGTTTTAAAGCAGGAATTTTTGTTGCATGATGCAGTGATCATTTCTGATTATGATAAAGGGGTGGTAACCGAAAAAATGATCAGCATTTTAAAACAATTACAGGATAAATATGTAAAATACCTGGCTGTAGATGCCAAAAAATTGCAGCGCTTCAATATACTGGCGCCTTCTTTTGTTAAACCCAATTACAAAGAAGCTGTGCAATTGCTCAATACTTCGCCCCAAACCACTGGTCGTATCAAACAAATGACTGCTTCGGGGAAAAAACTGTATGAGATTACAAACGCCACAATCATAGCGCTAACAGCAGACATGAATGGATCGGTTATTGTAAAGAATGGAACGCAGATAGGGTATTGCGTGCCGCATTATCTGGAACATCCGAATGTAGTGGGAGCAGGAGATGTATTTTTCAGTGCCTTCGTGCTGTCCGCCTTATCCGGTTTTCCGGAGCAGGAAGCGGCAGACATGGCTACTAATGCAGCGGTTGTAGGTATGATGAAGACCGGCTGTACCTGTTCCTGTACAATGCAGGAGCTGAGTGCTTTTTTATCATTGCATACAAAGTATATTGCTGATCGGGAACAGGTGGCTTCATTGGGATCGGTGTACCGTTCTATGGGAAAGAAAGTTGTTTTTACCAACGGGTGCTTTGATATACTGCACAGGGGACATATCAGTTTCCTTTCACAGGCACGGGCATTAGGCGACGTATTGATTGTAGGTCTTAATTATGATGAAAGCGTTCGCAGGCAGAAGGGAGCGCACCGGCCTATTAATCCGCTTGCGGACAGGAAAACAGTGCTGACCGCTTTGGAATGCGTAACCCATATTATACCTTTTGGCAGTGCACAAAATGATACGGCTACAGAGATCATCGCTTTACTTCGACCGGATGTGTATGTAAAAGGAGGAAATTATTCGGAAAAAGAACTGCCGGAAGCAGAGCTGATGCAGCAAATAGGCGGCAGTGTGGCAATGCTGCCGTTAACACCCGGCTGGTCCACATCAGGTGTGATCCATAAAATCAATCCTTCTCTTGCTCTTAAAACAGTATCGTGATATGAAGAAGCTTTCATCAATACGGAAAATACTTTGTATCCGCCCGGATAATATGGGTGACGTGCTGATGAGCAGTCCTGCTATCAGGGCGCTGAAAGAAACGTATCATGCGCATATAACCTTGCTTACATCACAACAGGGAAGTACAATAGTTCCTTTTATCCCTGAAATTGAGGAAACATGCATTTTTAATGTTCCCTGGGTACAACACGATGGTGCAGAACATGATGTGTCAGAATTAGTGAAATGGATAAAAAAGGGTGACTTCGACCTTGCAGTAATATTTACTGTAAACAGCCAGAATCCACTCCCTGCGGCCATGATGGCTTATATGGCAGGTATTCCCCTGCGCATTGCGTATTGCAGGGAGAATCCTTACCGGCTGCTAACGCACTGGCTGCCCGATCCGGAGCCACTTCGCGTGATGGATAAACACCAGGTGCAGCGTGACCTTGAGCTGGTTGCTGCAATAGGAGGCTATACTGAAAATATAAAATTATCGTTGAAGGCCGATCAGCTCTGTAAAAATGCTCTTATAAAAAAAATAACCGGTATTGGAATTGATATGTTTAGCGGCTATTACCTGCTGCATCCCGGAACAAGCGATCCTAAACGGAAATTGCCTGTAGAAGAATGGATAGCCATAGGGAAAGCCTTAAAAGCACAAACCGGCAAACTTTTGATATTATCGGGCAATGAAGCAGAAGCAACTGATGCCGCTTTGATCAAGCAGGAGATAGGATCCGGTTGCTTTAATCTTGCAGGGAAGCTGCAATTAGACGAGTTCATCTACCTGGTGCAGAGCGCCGATATCCTGATCACTGTCAATTCTCTGCCGCTTCATATTGCAGCAGCTGTTCAAACACGCGTTATTGCGCTTTATGCTAAAACCAACCCACAGCATTTACCGTGGATGGTGGCTTCATCCGTTTTATTTTTTGATGTACCCGGCAGCATTAAAAGCCATAATGAGCTGCTTCAGTTTATACATCGCCATTATCAGTGGGAGGGCTTGCCGTATTCTTTAGAAAATGTAATTGCAGCTGTTCACATATTATCATTATCCACAAAAAGCTGTTCTGCAGCTGCTTCAATTGCTTCGTAGTTATTATTCGTCAGCCAGTTAATAGTCTTATGCAGATGATGGTTCAACGGTGCCCAGCGGTGCGGTTCACCATCCATGCTTAACACGATGCTCCTGGTGCGGAGCGCCGCAGCAAGATGGGAAACGCCGGTACAGTTGGTGATCAGTCCTTTCGATTTACTTAAGAGGACGCCCAGGCTGCCTAACGTGGTTTTACCGGCCAGGTTCACACCGTTATATTTCATAAGCTGTGATACCTGCAGGGTCAGTTCTTTTTCTGCCGCGCTGCCTGTTAAAACTATAGTATAACCCAATGCCGCAAAATGATCGGCAATACGGGCAAAACAAAAAGGTGGCCATTGGCGATTGATGTCTGCAGAGCCGGGATGAATACACAGGTAGTTTTTTAATGAAGCGATGTTTTCCATTTTATTAAACAGGTTCAGGTCTGCTGTTGTAAGCGGGAATTCCAGCTCATCGCCTGCAGATGGAATAGACAGTTGCTGCAGCAATGCAAGGTGACGGTGTATTTCGTGCAAATGCAGGGGATAGATGAGAAATGATCTTTTTTTTGCTCTTTCATCACCGGGAAGGCAAAAACCGGCAAAAAGCCGGGGATGAATCGGTTCCAGCAGTTCATTTACAATAGAACCATCACCCTGCATTTGCAGCAGCAGATCTATTTTACTTTTCTTCAGCAGATCAAAAAAAACAGGGATATCAACAGGATTTATATGCTGCTCGGGCAAACCGGGATAGCCCGGAAAATGAATGAACTCATCAATATAATGGCCAAACCTCTCGACAAAACTTTTAGCCCACGGTAATCCCAGTAATGTAATATGCGCTTGAGGAAAAGCGCTTCTCAATGCGCGGAAAGCAGGAACGGTGCAAAGCAGATCCCCCAGCTTTAATGCTCTGAAAATAACAATATTCATTTTTAATTTTGCAGTGTAGAAACATTTTTAAACTTCCGCCATCCTGCCCAGTTCCAGTAAACAGAGCAGAATGGAATACATGCCGATGTGCAGATCATTTCTGTAATATGAAAAAAGGTATGCGTTTTATGACGGAGCCTTTTTATGATAAAGGCAGTGAAACAAAACGCCCATACCAGAAGGGAAATAAAGGCCAGGTTATTTTTCTTTATCACGAAGAAAATAATGGCAGATACTGATGCCAGCACCATTACATAGTAAATCAAGGGAACCACCTGGTGGATATATTTTTTATAATACGATGGATATTTTTTATAGAGCAGCGCATTATAAATTGCTTTTTTTTGCTCTTTTATACTCACGCCCCATGCTGCGGAACGTACAGGGTGTATCACAATGGCACCCGGGAGAAACCGGGGTATAATGCCTCTTTGACGAAGCGCAAACTCCAGGTCGCTGTCTTCCCGCCAGGCAGTTCTGTACCGTTCATCAAATCCTCCGGTACTTAATAAAAGCGCTTTGGTGCAGGCTGCGTTGGCGGTTATGAATTGTGGTTTTTCCAGCTGCTTTGTATTCCATTCGAAGTCGGTAGGTGGCTCAGATACAGGCACTTTTACTTTACCATAAAAAGCCTGACCAGTACAGCTTTCAAAGGCTTCAACTATCGTTTTCAACCATTGGGGGCGTGGCAGGCAGTCATCATCTGTAAAAGCAATATATCGGCCCCGGGCATTTATCCAGCCTGCGTTACGGGCGGCAGCAGGGCCCGACTTCCGTGGCAGTGCCATATATGTTATCTGGATAGCGGCCATTTCCCTGAAATTGTTTACCAGGACAGCTGTGGCTGTTTCGGGTCCATCACTCACTATGATCACTTCAAACAATGTTTGCTGCAATGTCTGGTGGGAAAGTGCTTTCAGGCATCTTAAAAGCAATCCGGGACGTTGACAGGTAGGAATAACTACAGAGAGAAGGGGATACATAGTTGGTTAATTATAATTTGCTGACATGACAATTGCCTATAATAAGATCATCAAAAGGAGTGGTCCAGAAACATTCCAGGGCATCCCTTGGTGTACAGACAATGGGTTTGCCTAACGAATTAAAAGATGTGTTTACAAGTACCGGCACTCCTGTTATAGCCTGGAACTCACGGATGGTGTCGTAATAACGCGGGTTCTGTTCCCTCCTGATGGTTTGTATACGGGCCGACCCGTTTACATGGCAAACGGCTGGTATCTTGTCTGCTGCTTCCTGCCGTACCTGGTGAGTGAACAACATAAAAGGGGAGGGATGCGCTTTTTCAAACCAGTGATCCGCTTCCTCTTCAAGCACTACGGGCGCTACAGGTCTGAAATCTTCCCGGTCTTTCAAATCATTGAGGCGTGTCTGCATGGATGGGGATAGGGGAGCAGCCAGGATAGAACGGCCACCCAGCGCTCTGGGGCCAAATTCCATCCGCCCCTGGAACCACCCAATGATGCGGTCCTGTGCCAGGAGCTGCGCGGTTTCCTGGGCTACATGCTGCATTTTTTTATAGGGAGTCTTTGTCCATTTTAGAAAATGTTCGATTTCTTCATCAGTGTATCCGGGTCCCCAGAAAGCATGTTCCATTTTAAAGTCGCGGGATGCCTGTCCGTTACGAAGCTGCACATCTGTCCATAAGGCAGCGCCGAGAGCTGTGCCTGCATCTCCAGCTGCGGGTTGAATCCAGATATCCTTAAACAAACCCGAGTCCCTGATGCAGGAATTGAGTACGCAGTTAAGTGCTACGCCTCCTGCCAGGCATAGACAGGACATGCGTGTTTCTTCTTTAGCCCAGCGGACAAGTTCAAGTGCAGCTTCCTGGAGTACTACCTGTGCAGAATGTGCGATGTCGAAATGATGCATCGTAATGGGCGCACCCCTTTGCCGGGCTGCTCCAAACCTGTGGGTGAAATCTTCCTGGCTGATAGTATAGCTGCCATTGTTTTGCAGGGTAATCATATCCCTGAATTCGTTTACAAACCTGGGTTCTCCATAAGACGCTAATGCCATAACACGGTATTCATCAGAAGAGTGGAGAAACCCTAGATGGCTGGTAACACGCTCGTAAAATAGGCCAAGAGAATGAGGCAGGTTTACTTGTTTCAGGCGCCGGATACCGGTGCCTGTTCCCACACTAAATGTAGTAGTGGCTGTTTCACCCCGGCCGTCAATGGTAAGTATTGCCGCTTCCTGGAAAGGAGAGGGTAAAAACGCGCTTGCCGCATGCGACAGATGATGATCAATAAAATGCCAGTGTCCGGGTTGGATGTTACTGCCGTAATAATTTTTTTGTAAATGATGCGGATAACCATCTACAAGATGGGAAGGGGCATTTATAATGTAAGACAAAAATAAAGACTCCCAGGGAGTATCTCCGGTGTCTTCATTTAATGATGACCCAGAGGGCAGTTGTATTTCAGAGAAAGAATTCGTAAAATTGCTGGTTAGCAGATATGGATCAAAGGAATAGGCTATATGGTCTACATCATTCAAATGAAGACCTTCTGTTTTCAAACAATAATTAATGGCATTATAAGGTAGTTCATAGGCTGAAAAAGGGATAGGCCGTTTGCCATGCTTGATCTGCGTGAAACGTTCTTCTTCGGCAGCGGCAATCAGTATCCCATCTTTTACCAGGCTTGCGGCACTGTCATGAAAGGCTGCGTTAATTCCGAGTGTATACATAATGATCCGTTTCCCATAGATAAACAAATAATCCGCCACCTGTTTATTAACCGGTTCTTTCAATCAGAAGCGGCAAGAAACAGAACAACTACTACCTGTTGTGTGGAATTATTTCCTCATCGGATTGACATACATTGGAAACCCTGATTTTTTAAGTAAATCTTTATTTCCAACCTGCATTTATATCAAAAAAAGCGCTACTTTTATTTGGGAGGTTTTGCTAAACCCTCAAACTCTCCGGGAAATAAAATGTTGTTTAATCTCAGCACCGAAGTAACCGGGTTATTATCTTACATTAGTTTTTCTCCGGTGAAGGCTATCGCCTGACCTGTAGTATGGCCTTCGCACTGATTATAAAATACCACTTATCATGATGCTTTCCTTAAATAAAATCAGATTCGGCTACGCTCTTTCTTCTTTATTGCTTTTAGTTTCCTATGTCCTGATCTTTTCTACCAACAGGCAATTGCAGCATGAAAAAAACTGGATAGTGAATAATTATACACTGATCAATAAAATGGGTGATATTAAAATGATGATGGGAACGGCTGAATCCAGCGTACGTGGTTATATTATTAATAAGCAGCCCCGGTTCCTGAACAGTTTCTACGAGGCCCGATCCGATATAGCTATGGCACATGCTGAAATCAGAAACCTTACAAAAGCAGATACGGTACAATCAGCAAACGAGTCCGAACTGAAAGCAATGACCGATCGCCGGCTTTCGGAGCTTTCAACAGCACTGCTACCTCATCAGAAAACACCGCTAACGCTAAAAGAATCTACAGTTAACCCTGCGAAGTTGGCACAGACTGACAGTATCTATAAACAGATCCTGAAAATGACCGACCTGGAAAAACAGTTGATGAAAAAAAGGATATCGAAACTGAATAGCTTCTACTCCAGTACTGAGGCTGTGACGATATGGTCCTTGTGTATGGCAGTCATCGCTGTATTATACGCAGTCATTACTTTTAACAGTCAGTACCAGCAAAAAAGGAAGGCAAATGATACAGCAGACCAATATAGAAAGAGGCTTGAAAGTAATGTACAGGAGCTAAGTGAAAAAAATACAGAACTAAATGAATTGAAAGGAATAGAAAAGCTGGCAGCAATCGGTCGTGTGGCAAGGGTTGTAGCGCATGAAGTAAGAAACCCACTTACAAATATAGCGCTGGCAGCGGAGCAACTGCAGGATATTCCCTGCTTTGAAAAGGAAGAGGAGGCTGGTTCTTTAATGAAGATTATTAATCGGAACTCAGTGCGGATCAGCCAGATGGTTGCTGATCTGCTGAATGCTACCAAATTTATGCAGTTAAATAAACAGGAAGAAGATATTAACAAAATCCTGGATGAAAGTTTGGAGATGGCCAAGGACAGGCTAATGCTAAAAAGAATGCATGTAGTAAAAAATTATTCCGACGATATCTGTGGCATTATGGTAGACAAGGAACGTATAAAAGTGGCATTTTTAAATATTATTGTAAATGCTATTGAAGCAATGGAAGAAGTGGAAGGGATCCTTGGGCTTTCTACCAGGAAAGAAGGTAAAAAGTGCATTATTGAAATCAAAGATAATGGTAAAGGGATGGATGAGTATACAGTACAAAATCTCTTTGAGCCTTACTTTACCTTAAAGAAAAAGGGCAACGGTTTGGGTCTTACTAATGCACAGAACATTATTGTTAGTCACAAAGGTATCATAAAAGTGAACAGCAAAGTAGGGGAGGGCTCCACTTTCATCATCTCTCTGAATATTGCTTAGTTACCCAGAGGGTAGATGATGAAGGACATGATCTACAATTTCTAATATGTTGTCTTTTGTGAAGGGCTTTCCTATAAAATAATCGGCTCCATGATCCTCTGCCATTTTTCTATCATGGCCGGTGTCATAAGCCGTAATCATAATAATAACAGCTTCTGAAATCTCCCGGAATTGCCGGATATACTCATACCCCTGCCCGTCGGGCAGCCGGTTATCGAGAAAAATTAAAAAGATATCCGGATGCTGCTTTAATGCTTGCTTTGCCTCTTTAATAGAACCTGCCGCAATGGAAATAATGTTTCGCTGCTTTAGGATATTGGATAAAAGGTAGTGCATATCATATTCATCATCAACAATTAGTGTTTTAAGAGCAGACTTGGGAGATAATGGCTCAAACTGATATGCAGGAAAACAATTATTCACATTTTTCGACTGACAATTATTTTGCCAATATAGACCTTTCCGGAACCTATTTTATTGAAAAAGAAAAAGCGGCATGATTTGAGCTGTATTGAAACGTACTAAAAATAACTAAAAAATGCCCCATAAACTCCTCATTATAGACGACGATGTAGATTTATGTCATCTTCTTTCAAAGTATCTTTTAAAAAAAGGTTATTTCGTAGAAACTGCTTTTTCCGGCAATAAAGGCCTCGCCAAATATAAGGCCGGCAGTTTCGATGCTGTAATCGCTGATTACAGGTTGGGTGATATGGAAGGTGCACAATTACTGAGGGAACTGAAAGAAGTGAACAGTAAGGTAGCCGTTTTAATTATCACAGGCTATTCCGATATACGACCTGCTATTGAGGTAATAAAATTGGGAGCTTTTGATTATATACCTAAACCTCTTGTCCCGGAAGAGGTAACAGACATTCTGCAAAAGATGCTTTGCTACGATTATATAGAAGAAAAACCAGTGGTACATTCCGGAGCAATTCCTTCATCCAATGACTTTTATATTGGCAGGTCAAAAGCCACATTAGATTTATACCAGCAGATAGAAGTGGTAGCTCCTACCAATTACAGCGTTGTATTATATGGTGAAAGCGGTACGGGAAAGGAGGTTATGGCCAGAACCATTCATAAAAACAGCAGGCGTTCAGAAGGGCCCTTCGTGGCGATGGATTGTGGTACGCTTTCCAGGGAGCTGGCAGGCAGTGAGCTCTTTGGCCATATAAAGGGAGCTTTTACAGGAGCTATACAGGATAAAGAAGGGCATTTTGAAATGGCAGATGGAGGAACGCTGTTTTTAGATGAAATAGCCAATCTTTCGCCGGATGTGCAGGCTACCCTGTTACGTGTTATCCAGGAGCGCAGGTTTAAGCGTATTGGAGGGAACAGGGAAATTGCAGCGGATGTAAGAATTATTGCTGCATCCAATGAAAATCTTAAAGTGGCCTGCCAGAAAGGTAAATTCCGCGAAGACCTGTATCACCGGCTTAATGAGTTTGCTATATATTTACCGGCGTTAAGAGACAGGGCTGAAGATATACAGCCTTTGGCTGAGTTTTTTTTAGGTAAATGTTGTGAAGAGAATGGAAAACAGGTGAATGGATTTTCTGCAAATGTGCTGGCTGCTTTCCAGCGATATGAGTGGCCGGGTAATTTACGCGAAATGCGCAATGCCGTGCGACGCGCAATATTGTTAACGCCTGATAATGGTATCATTGATGAAGACGTATTACTACCTGAAATTTTGAGTAATACATATACTGCAATAACAGCTCCAAAGCCAGAGATAGTAACGCCATCTTCCCCTGAGTTGCTTAAGGAAGTAGCGGGGCGGGCCGAATACAGGGCAATCATGACTGTTTTGCAGAAGGTCAACTTTAATAAAAAGAAAGCTGCAGAATTATTAAAAATCGACAGGAAGACCCTTTATAATAAATTGAAACTATTCCAGGGAACAGAATAGCTCAAATGACCAGCAGGATATTGGTTTAATGAAGTTTACCAGGCGGTTGCTTTTTGTTTCGATCGCTGTCTTGTAAAGCCTGATCTATAATAGCCGGATCATCCGAAAAGGTCTGGCTGTCTGGATTATTGCTCTTATTCTTTTTCCCGGCTGTAGTATCTTTTTTTGTATTTGTGTTGTCAGGATTCTTTGTTTTCATGTTAAAGGATTTTTATTACAAACAATTCTTTGTGTCTTAGAAGAATGTGATATGAGGTATTGAGCGGGCTGGAATGGGCAGCCCGATAAAAATTATAGAAATTTCTGAGCACGGATAATTAAAAAATGGTCGACAGCTGATTAAAGATTGCCACCATGCCCATAGCAAACAATAAATGCCCGGCAAAAACTGCTATCAAAAAAAGGCCTACAGGAAGCCTTGGGGGACGACGATGTACCCGCAATATAAAATACCATATTGTAGTACCCAATACACCTGCACAAGCACCAAAGAGCAACCCGTCCTGGTACCTTTGCTGCAAAATATGGCTACCTACCAGCCATGCATAAAACAGGGCGAACAGGAGCCCCATAAAATAATGGGCAGCAGTGCCTAGCAGAAATACAGGCAAGCGTCGGGAAACCTGGCCCGAAGGAGTGGTTTCAAAAGTTAATACAGTTCCCAGAATCCGTGGTATAGAAAACTCATAACCTGTAATGATACCAATAGAACGGATGAATAGTGTCATTAAAAGCGTACCGGCAATGCCGGCAATAAAGCTATCAAGAATAGTAAAAATGATCATTACCTGGCGAGTACAGGAACTATGCCAATAAGCAGTAGTTACATAGCGTCTGTTTGATGTGGTTAACGGTTCTGCCAGGCTGAAATGAAACGATGATGTTGAATTAAAGCTATCCACAACTGAAGGCACATTGATCGGGATGCAAGAGGTGAAGATTTACGATGCGGTTCTTTTAATTAACAGGTATGATCGCATAAGGCATTTATTATTTTCTTACCGGCTCATGGCATTACATTCCCCGGTTTTATATATTATTGGAAGCAAAACAGATATATGGCTCATAAAAATGGGAGGGCTGCTTACTGTGCCATTGGCAGTACAATAGTGGAAGGAAACTAATAGCAAAGGCTTCCCAACGGTTGCTGGAAATATACAGAGCTCTGACTTTTCCGCTGATAGATACCTATTATATTGCAGTGAACATAATTTGCTGCTGTTATTTAACAGATACAGCTATAGAATATTATTAATATTGTATCTTTTTTGTAAAAGTCGCCTTTAGGCACATATGAACGGTTAAGGAAAATGCGCTACACTTTATGTAGAATCTGCTACCCATTTAAGTACTAAAAATATATAGCCAGGCAGAAGAGGTGTAAACCCTGCTTTCTTTTTCAATGCCTTACCGCTGGCAGTACCTTTTGATTGATGTTTTAAACCAGTTTTACCG
The DNA here is from genome assembly GCF_054779315.1 of Niabella aquatica. Lineage (NCBI taxonomy): Bacteria > Pseudomonadati > Bacteroidota > Chitinophagia > Chitinophagales > Chitinophagaceae > Niabella > Niabella aquatica. The sequence goes on along the minus strand of NZ_BAAGYM010000006.1, from coordinate 44,232 downwards.
GTAATGGCAGGTAATTTGAACTCCATAGAAAGTACTTATAATTATTCTGGCAACTTTTGTTGTTTTTATTGATTTTTTTGGGTATTCTTTAGAGAAGCCCGTCACATATAATTTATAATTGTTAACTTTTAAAATGTTATTTATGGCTAATCATTCAGAAGGGAAAATAGCTGAAACCATCGAGCAGCAAACTTCAAAAATTCCATCCGATATTTATTTATGGGCATCCGTAGCAGCTATGGCAACTTCTCTTACTTTGAAGATTTGCAAGCAGGATCATCGGGCATTATTTATCGGGCAGTGGGCTGCACCTTTTTTGTTGTTTGGTATTTATAACAAAATTGTAAAAACGGAGGGTTCTGATTAGCCTGAGTTCTTTACATTTTTTTCCTTTATAGAAACAAATGCGGAAGACGGATACGGAAGCGATCATACATTATTGATATAGGTAAGCGCTTTCCGGCCGACAGGAACCAGGAAAAGGCGATGATCCATTGCAGTAGCTTAAAATGCCTGGCAAAGCCGGGATATACCTAGGATCTTCCTGAAAATTCGAGGGCGTTGAGAATTGTATATTTCAAAACACATTGAATCGGTATAGGAAATTTTTGATTCTCCGGCCACTTAAAATATTCTTTCTGTTGCATTTTAAGGGCAAATCGTCAATTGGTTGAAAATCAATGCTGCCTCAAAACAGGCGTTTTGATGGGAAAAAGCTCATTTTGCGACCATCGGAATCTTTTGAAACTTAATACTGGCGTACGTTTCCTGTTTTCAGGAAGACCCTACCTATTCTAATTATTGTAACGATCCTACTGGGAAAAGCTTTTCAGGTAATCCCAAAGATAAAGTTGGTATCAATCCCTGCGTATAGGGCTTTTGGCCTGCTGCAACGCTATTTTCTTTTGAACTTCATCAACTCCACGCCGCCCTTGCCCAGAAAGGTAAGTACATCATCGCTGCCAATGCTATACGATGTTGTTGCCTTCAGGAATTTATTAAAGGTAGGTTCGCCGGCTCCTTTGCAAGCCATTAGCGTACTGACCGGATCGCTAAAGCTGATCTGGTTGCCAGTAATTGTAAAATTTACGCCAAAACCATTACAGCTTGTATGGCCTTCAGCTTCTGTGGCAGGCAGTTTGAAAGTTATCTGTGGCTTTTTATCAGGGTAAAGTCCGTCAAAAGTAATCCGTGGTCCGGTAATATAAGTAAGCTCCCAGGTCCCGTTAAGTTTCGGCGATTGATCTTTTATGGGCATAGTGGTATGTTTTGTATGAGCGCAGGCAGCTATTGCGAGGAGCAATATTGATATAATAAGAATGTGAACTGTTTTTTTCATTTTTTAAGATTTTAGATAGAACGATGCTACATAATTAATGATTACATATTTCAGGGTATGAAGCAGGCTGGTATTAACATTTCATTTTACCGGGTAAACAATTTACTGCTCCACACAGGAGGTTAATTGAAGAACGATGGCATTACTAAAATTTAGTTTGTGCCTGTCTGTAAAGATCATTTTACCTTCTTTCTCTTCTACCGGGCCATAGCCTTCTGTAGCTGTACTGTCTTTTAATAAAAATGCCACCTCTCTTACTGATGATCTTCCTTCCGATATAAAAGTGTAATCAGCAAATAAAGTATCACCGGAAATTTTTCCGTCGATTGTTCCGTTATTATCATCTTTTTCGCTGAAATTGTAAGTTAATCTTCCGGTAACCACATTGGGAAACCGTTCTACCACTAAGTAGATGCTGTCTCTCCCGCTTATGCCGGTGTAGCAGGCTTGTTCAGGTAACGTGATCTTGTTTTCAACCGGCTTTGCGGTATCTGCCCCGGCGGTTCCGGGGGCGGGTGTTTTCGGGCTGGTATTGCAAGCCAGTATAAGCGAATGGAGGAGTAACAATAATCCTGTTAATTGTTTAGTCTTTTGCATGTAGTGAGATTTTATTTAAATGAAGGTACATAACTATTGTATTATTCGTTATTTCATGATGTTTGTGCCGACTGTTTCACTTCACGGGCGTAACTGTTCTGCTAAAAGCGAACCGGGCTTCCTTTGATAAGTTGAATACCGAGTTGAGCTGAGCCATAGGAGTGTTCAAAAATATTTTGCCCCTGGATTTGAAAAACAATAAGCTTGTACAATAGCTGGGAAGACTATAACTCAGCCTACCGATTTAAACCACTACGGAAAATGGAGCCTCGAAGTTTTTTTATTGCATGCTTATTATTAAAACCAATAAAAACATATTTCCGGAATACTAGGTTAAAACACATGTTAAGGTAGCCTGTGATTGTATTTCAAAAAATACGTACTGGTACGTATTTTTTTTATGATTAGGTGTTGATAGCTTTGGCATTACATTGCTGAATATTAAAATTAATTTCTTATGAGCCCATCAACCCGCTATCCGTCAAAGCAATTACGAATTCTTTGCTTATTATTATTTGTTTTAGTCAAGGGCGTTTCCTCCCGGGCTCAGATTCCCATAGATCTTAGTCGTCCGGTAGGTATGACAACAGGGAAAGCTGAAGTTAATGGTGTTGGTGCAGCAACCTACACCATACCTATTGATTTGCCGGCAGATGTCAGAGGCTATAAGCCAGATGTAAATTTAATTTATAATTCTCAGGGGGGTGGTAATGATTTTAGTGGCTATGGATGGTCGCTTTCTTCCATATCAACTATAAGCCGGTGCGGTCAGAATATTTTTCATGATGGTGTTAACATGCCGGTTACTTATGACCAGGGAAATGACAAATTTATTCTGGATGGCCAGCGAATGATGTTAGTAAGCGGGAGCTATGGTGTATCTGGAAGCACTTACGGCATGGAACAGGAAAACTTTTCATTAATAACCGCTAACGGCGGCAGCTTGAGCTCTCCAGATTCTTTCATGGTAAAGATGAAAGATGGTTCTCTTTTAACTTATGGAGGCAATAATACACATATGCGAACAGGCACATCAGGTTCCGATATTATGTTTTGGCCGTTAACATCGGTTGAAGATACCTATGGGAACGCAAGAGCCCGGTACTATTACTCGATAGATGAGGCCGATCATACCTATTACCTGTCATCTATTACCTACAGCATGTACACAGTGAATTTTAGCTATGATACCCGGTCTGACTGGAGCAATGCAACCATGTATGTTCCGGGTACAGGCCTCAACTCCCGCTATATATTAAACAGGATAACTGTGCGGATGAACTTGGGGCCGCAGATCAAAAGTTACAGTTTTGCATATCAATACCGGCACAAAAAATATTTTTTAACGAGTATTACGGAAGCTGGTGCAGATGGCACCGAATTAAATCCGGTTACTTTTTCTTATGGAGAGAGCCCCGCAGAACCGGATGTCAGCATATCCGGTATTGAATATGCCGGCTTTTCACAAGATAACTATGCCGCAGATTTTACAGGCGATGGAAAAGATGATATCCAGACATGTCAATATGCAACAGATAATGATGGTATGATACATCATACCGGCTATAAAATTGTAAATGACTATTCGAGCTATGGAGGGTTGCCTGCTATAAACTGGGTTTATGATTGTACCCTGCCCGTTTATCCTACAAACGGCAGAACACGTTTGGCAGGTTCTGCTACAGCACAATATTCTTTTGAAAGAACTGACTACGATGGGGATGGAAAACATGATGTATTATACTTCAAATTTGAGAAAATAAACAGCAGCACCTTAAAAATACAGGGTTTAGAAATCAATTATTCAAGAAAGTATTATGGCGTAGGCGGAGGGTATGATACTTACGAGAATAAAGCTTATTATCCTTACCCGTCCGATGGTTCTACAACTTTTTACTTTATCAAAAAAGACGGCAGCTTTTTTGTACCAGGGGATTTTGATGGTGACGGACATTTGGATTATATTTTTATATCATCTAATAATACGACCGCTAATAATTACAAGGCTTTTTTTTCATCACCCTCCAAAGGAGTGATAAACCGTGAGATTACCAGGTTCGGGGTAGGCGTAAATGGTGCCTCAGGTGCTTATGCATCTTATAAGGTGGCAGAGGCAAAAGCAATAATTCCTATAAATTTTGATGGCGATGGTAAAACAGAGCTGTTGGTGGTAAGAAATGAAGGTAGCTATGTATTAGATGTCACCGGTAACAGCACTGTAGGATATCGGAGTGATGTTTTATACTCGACCACTTCTATAAAAGCAGGCTACAAGATCTATCCCGGCGATTTTAACGGAGACGGCAATACCGATTTACTGGTTCGGTCTTCTGCTAACGATCCCAACGCAGCCTGGAATATTTTTTACAGCACGGGATTAGTGTTTAACAGTGTGCCATTTACAGCAGCCCGCAAGATCTACCTGCAAGGCGACGGGTACAGCCTGTTTCATAATTTGGTCGTAGCCGATTACGATGGTGATGGTAAAACAGATATCTGGCATTCCATAGATGAAACTTCAAACACATCTACCCAGTATGTATATTACAGTAACGGGTTGTCTTTTACTACGGAGAGCTATGCAGTTAATGAAGGGGTAAATACCTTTTTAAGCACGGTCAGCGGCGATATTAACGGCGACGGGAAAGCTGATCTGCTAAGTATCCGTCAGTATTCATCCGGAAGCGGGTATCAATACAAAGGCCGCTTTATTTTTCCCAAGCTGTTTAAGGAGCAAAACCTTCTTAAGGAGGTAAGCAATTTAGGTTACCTAACAAGGTTTAACTATCAGCTGCTAAATAATACGTATGGTTATGGAGACGTATACTCCCGATCGTACAATGAGGAATTTGATGTTGTTAACCAGCCGTTAAGGAGCTACATGGTGCCAAAATACAGGGGCTATGTTGTATCTTCAATCGAGCGTCCCAACGGAGTAGGCGGATATTTTAAAGACCAGTACCGATACGAAGACCTGGTAGTTCATCGGCAGGGGCGCGGTTTACTGGGATTTAAAAAAATAACTGTTATAAATGATTTAGGCATACATAATATAAGTACCAGCGATATCAATCTTACCTATTCCATCCTGTACCCGGTACAGCAGGTAAGTGGGCGTTATGGGATATCCGATCTTATCACAAAGTCTGATATCAGCAGCAGTTTTCAGTTATTAAGCGCGCGCAGGTTCTTTGTAAAAACAGACAGGATACATAGCAAAAATTATAAGACCAATGCTGCCAGCAATGTAATTCATACTTATGATAGTTATGGCAATATTACACAATCAGTAGCGCAGACCGGTGTGTCGGACGGTACTAACCTGACCAGTGTTTTAGAAAGCACCAATACTACTACCAGCTACGGTGCTTATGGCGGAGCAGCCTACCCCGGCTTTCCTTTGAGCGTGTCAGTGAGCAAAACCCGTACCGGCCAGCCTGCAGTTAGTAAAACTATCAGTTATACCTATACCAGCGAAGGGTTGCCCGCTACAGTAACCGATTATGCCGGAACTCCTATAGCCCAAACCGTTACCAACACCTACAACTGGTTGGGATTATTGGTCCAGCAGAGCATAAGTGCCCCCGGGGTAACCACTCCGGTTACCGAATATGTATATAATCGTTTGGGCAATTATTTATTAGAAAAAAAAGTGATTGGCGATGGTATTACCAAAAAAACAAGCTATACCTATGATACCCGCTGGTGTGTGCCGCTGACGGAAACTTCAACAGATGGGCTGGTTACATCATATATATACAATACTTTTGGAGAGCTTATTCAAACCATTTATCCCGATATGAACTCCACTGTTATTACCAGGGCCTGGGATGTTGTAAACGGATCTGTGTATCATATTCGTACTGCTGCAGGAGATGGTAAGTTAGACAACTACAGTTTTATAGATATCTTAGGGCGTGAGGTGCACAGGCAGGAAAGATGGGGAGTGAACGGTGGATTTCTTTATAGTTATAAGAACTATAACATCCTTGGCCAGTTAAGCCAGGAAACGCTGCCTTATGATTATTTTGGGTCAGAACCAGCCAATATTGCTACTTACACATACGACAACTATGGCCGTTTGCAAACCACCAGCAATACCACCGGTATCCTTACCACCAGCTATTCCAATGCCGGCGGCAGTACCTTTACAGTAACCACTACCAATTCAGCCAGCCAGAGCAGCAGCAAGACCAGCGATGCCAGCGGTAAAATGATTTCCAGCACCGAAAACGGCAATACAATGAGCTTCACCTACGATAGCTGGGGCAACCAGCTTACGGCTTCCAGCGGTGCGCAAACCTTTGTAACCCATGTATATGACAGCTATGGCAGGAAAACCTTCACTACAGATGTGAACGCCGGTACCTTCGGCTACCAGTACAACGCTATCGGCCAGGTTATCCAGCAAACCGATGCCGGCAGCAATGTGCAAAATATGACCTACGATGTATTTGGAAGAGCGGCCACTACAACGGGGCCGCAGGGAACTACTACCTATACTTACTATTACGATGCTGTAAGCGGCAATAGCAATAATAACCTTGCCCGGGTTACCGGGTTTAGCGGAGATGTAACCACCTATAACTATGATGCGCTGCAAAGGCTGAGCAGTGAAACGATAGCCGCTTCGGGCAGCAGCCTTACCAAAACCTATACCTATGACAGCCGGGGTAGCCTGGCTACTACCACTTACCCGGCAGGATTTACGATCCGGAATGAATATGATATACATTCCAATGCACTAAAAGTGGTGAAGTACGAAAACGGTGCAACAACGAAAACCCTGTTCACGGCTACCAACCTGAACAGCCGTGGTGTATATACGGCTTACAATACCGGCAATGGCAAAACCAGCCAGATAACCTGGGATTTTAACCAGGAAAAGCCCACGAAATATTACACTGCCGGTATACAGGACCTGAAACTTATTTACCAGACCTATACGGGCAATTTGCTGAGCCGCAATGATGCCCTCAGGTTTATTACAGAAACCTTTACCTACGATGGTGATGACCGGCTTACCGGCTCATCGGTGAACGGTGCGCCGCAGTTCAGTATTAATTATGACGGCGGCGGCCAGGGTAAGATGCTGCAGAAAACAGGAGTAGGTAATTATAATTACCACAGCTCAAAGATCCATTTATTGCAATCCCTGGCGGCGATAGGCGGGGGCCCAGACCCCAACCTCACCATGGGGCCGCAAACGTACAGTATAGCTTTTACCGCGTTCCGGCGGCCGCAGACCATTACCCACAATAACGGCTATAATGTAAGCTATACCTACGGCGCCGGCCAGCAGCGGCTGAGCAGTGTGCTGAAAAATGGCGTTACCACCGTAGCTGCCAAAAGCTACTGGGGCAATATGGAAGGGCTTACCAGAAGCGGCATGAATTATGAGATCTACTACATTAGCGCGGGCAACGGGCTGAACAACATTATTGTAAAGCATGGGGGGAATATTAATATATACTATACCTATACCGATCAATTAGGCAGCATAATAGCAGTAACTGATGAAGCAGGCACCATAGTAGCGGAGCAGAATTTTGATGCCTGGGGCAGGAAGCGCAACCCGGCCAACTGGACGTATGGAAGTGTACCGGCATTGCCGGACTGGCTGTACAGGGGCTTTACCGGTCATGAGCATATAGACGAAACAGGCATGATCAATATGAACGCCCGGATGTACGATTATACCACCGGTCAAATGCTGGCGCCGGATAATTATGTGCAATATGCGTTAAGCCCTTCGGGCTACAACCGCTATCTTTATGCGAACGGGAACCCGTTAAAATATACGGATCCCAGCGGCGATCTGTCTCATGCAGAATGGAACCAGGCAATGAGCCTGATTGAAAATACAGTAGGCACAGGCGGCGGGAATGGAGGTTATATCAGTTCGGGAATGGGCTCGCCCTATATTTTTAAATCGATGGATGAGGCGTTTGGCTATGGTGTAGGTTATATATCAGATCATGGCTGGTGGGGCGGCACAGCGCCCGGTTCTGCCGGGCAGGCATTGGCTAACTATAGCGCCCGCACCCGTGGCAGCGGTCGTGTTACAGCTGGTATGTGGAACGGGTATATGTCTGCACAATGGAGCGGTTATGCCTATGATATCAATACCATGAATGCATCTTCCGTTAAGTTGGGTAACGGATTTCAAACTACGGGTCTTACTTATGCTCATGCAAACTTAGGAGGCTTTGTAACCACTTTTTATTCTTATTCAAAGGCAGAAGCGTTATTTTTGGGGTGGCAAAACGGGGGGAACAGTTGGGATGCTGCAAATACTACACTTGGGGCTTTCGGACTTGCCAATGGGGCAAAACTTACGATGCTTGAAGGTGGTGCAGCATTGAATAGAGGGATGGGCATATCCAAAGTGAACAGCATAAGTATGATTAGGACTTATGGGGCGGCAGGTGCTAAGTATATGAAATACGCAAAAGGGCTGGGTGTGGCAGGATCGGTTGTTACGACTGCATACTCAGGTTATAAAGCTTTCGGACAATATGACGAGGGAGGTATGAGTGAAGTATTCAAACATCGAGATATCTGGGATGCTGGAGTTGGTGCTATAGGTGTGGGAGCCGCATTTATGCTTTCCAATCCTGTTGGTTGGGGTATAGGTATTGGAGTTCTAATATATGGTGGTGCAACTTTAATTTATGACGCAGTAAATGAAAGATAAATATGAAATACTATTATATGCTTTGGAGCGATGCGATTAACTGGACTCGTTCCTCCATTAGAACAATAGGCATTTGGAAGCTTCATACATTGAGTTTGATCACTTTGGCAAATGGATTTAACTTACTCATTGTTAGTTTAATAGTAGGAAAAATAATGGGGATTAAAGTATCATTATTAACTCCCATTATTAAATTTACACAATCTAACTCCATTAATCATTTTATAGGAGGTTTATTTGTTTACTTTATACCACCACTATTAATTAATTATTTTTTTATTTTTCATAAAAAAAAATGGGATGTTTTGCGTAAAAAATATCCGTCTCGTAATGGTAAAATTTATAAGTGGTATGTAGCTGCTTCTGTAATTATTCCGATTTGGGCGGTTTTGATTATAGGTTTTTTATTCTATGAGTATAACCCATTTAACTAAATTTATAATCCAGATTTAGAACTTATTAGTCTTAGCACAATCGGATTGGAAGCGTTCGGTATTAATATCTAAACTCGGTTGTTGAGGTACTGGTATATTGATTTATGGCGGAGTCACTTTGATTTATGACGCCGTAAACAACGATTAAATGCAATTATACTATAAAATTTGGGTAGATTGTATAGTTAAGTTACGTTCCCGACCGCAAAATGTAGGTTTATGGAAGTTCTTTGCTATGACTTTTATGTCAACAACAATGGTGTTAAATTTTTGGTTTATTTCTTTTTTATCAATGTTACATTTACATGCTGAATTTTCTTTTTTCCCAATAGAAATAAATCTTTTTCCCGGCACTCGTATTGATGCTTTTTTTAGCTTTTTTATATCATATTTACTCCCTTTTTTATTATTGAATCATTTTTTGATATTTTATAAAGATAGATATAAAAAATTGATAAATCTTTATCCTTCTTATGATGGAAGGCTATTTTTAAAATATTTCTTAGGCTCTTTAGGGTTAATATTCATTTATTTTTGTATAGCGTTTTTAGTTGTGAAAGTGTTTTAGATAATAATATTCAATATAATGGATTGTCTATTCTAATCCGTTCGGTTGGATATATTGGTGTGTTGATTCATGGAGGCGCTATCTTAATTTATGATGCAGTAAACAACGATTAAAGAAGATGAAATTATAAGATTTGGGTAGACGGCATAGTTAAGTTACGTTCCCGACCGCAGAATGCAGGTTTATGGAAGTTCTTTGCTATGACTTTTATGTCTATGGCATTAAATTTAATAGTTGTAATGGTAATTATACAGAGAAATATCCTGCATAAAACGTTCTACGAGTTAAATATTGATATTTTCCCTAGAACAAAATTAGACGCCTTTGTTAGCTTTTTCATATTGTTTCTTTTGCCACCATTATTAATAAATTATCTGTTAATTTTCAGGAGAAATCGTCATGAAATTCTGATTAAGAAATACAAGTATCGCAATGGGAAATTATTTGTTATTTTTTTTAAGTTCACTTTCCCTTCCTTTTATTTTGTTGTTTTTGGGGTATCTATGGCAGCGATTGAATTTGTAACTATAGGAAATTATTGTTCTTGACGCAACCGGATTAGCAGCGTTCGGTATTATATCTAATCCTGTTGGTTGGGGTATAGGTATAGGAGTTTTGATATATGGAGGGGCTACTTTAATTTATGATGCAGTAAACAATGATTAAAAGAAATGAAATTATATTATAAGATTTGGGTAGATGGAATCGTAAAGTTGCGTTCCCGACCGCAGAATGCAGGTTTATGGAAGTTCTTTGCTATGACTTTTATGTCTATGGCTATGGCATTGAATCTAGTATTTATTTTATTCGTATTGAGCGATTTGGGAGTAACAGACGGAGTATTTAAAGTTCCTGTTAATCTTTTTCCAGGCACCCGTATTGATGCGTTTTTTAGTTTCTTTATATCGTATCTACTCCCTTTCTTGTTAGTGAACTATTTTCTGATATTCTATAAAGAAAAGTATAAGGAATTAATAAAACGTTATCCTTATTATGGAGGGAAATTGTATTTGAAATACTTTTTAGGTTCGTTAGGAGCATTCTTAGTCTATATTATAATTGCCATTTTGGTTACAAAATGAATTTAATTTGTATTATAGGCATTCTTATCAAAAGTAGCCAAGCCACTCAATTTTGAGGGGCTTTGTTTTTTTGCTGTACTTAAAGGTTCTAAAAATCTTTTATAGTGCAGCTACATTTTTATTAAAGAAGTCTTTGAATTTTTTCTTTGTAAGCATAGTTTCAATCATACCGAAGACAATATTTTTTATCTTCATTATCCAGCTATACAATGGGCCTGCACTCCGTATAGCATTGTGATTTCCTTCCGGGCTATTATAATCCGATAAATTATTAAAAAATACGTACCGGTACGTATTTTTTTTATCATAAACTGTTGATAGCTTTGATGCTAATAACCCATGATCCTTGCTTTGCTGAAATATGCTAAGCAGTATCAACTTCCTTCTTTTAAAAGGCTTAATTCATGTTAAAACAATCTATATGAAAATCCAGATCCTGCCAGTTTTTTTGTTGCTTATAATGCAGTTTTTCACCTGCACCATATTATCGGGGCAGCAGCAACAAAGATATATCTTGCCTTTAAGCGAAGAGGTGCTTTACCATAAAGAATTGAATGCTGCTTCCATAAGTAATGTGCTGGAAGTTGTTGACCTGGCAGGGGACAGCACTTTAGGTTATTTACCAACCCCCGAAGGAAATAATGACCGTATCGCTGTTTACCCGCCGGCAGCGAGGCAGGACTGGTTGAACTTGCTGGTAAACTCTGCCGGGGCGGAAAAGGCTGTAAAGGCAGGTTCTGCAACATTGATTGTAATTACGGATATCTCGGTTGGCGGTAATGAGAAAGTATCTTTCACCAAAGTAAGGGGAAGTATATACGAAAGCCCTTTGGGAAAAGAATCATACACTAAAACAAGATCCATTGATGATTTTTATTTAAACCGATCTCTGGGATTGAGTAAATCGGGAGAAAATATAGCGGGCCTTATAATGAATGCCCTCTCTTCTTCATCTGCTGCTATTGTGATTAAGACAGGTAGACCAATGAGTAAAGGTGAGGTAATTAAAGCCGAACAGGAAAAGCTGCAGTTTATAAGCAGTGGTATTTTTCCACCAGGTATTTACAAGAGTTTTGAAGAGTTTAAGCTCCTGAAACCAGCTTACGGGCAATTTTATCTGAAAGTAGATACATTAAACAAAACGGTTCATGTAAGTGGCTTTGAAATAGGCGATAGTACTCTTCACGTTGTAGAGAATGCTTTTGCCGTTGCTGTTGGAAGCGAATTATATTTATGTCGCAATAACCAGCTTTACCCGGCTGAAGTAAGAGGAAACAGTCTGTGCCTGTCGAAGTATATCGATCCTGCCACAAGAAGGAACCAGGCAAGGTTCTGGTTAATGAATTTGGGCAGCCAGATCAGCGGTATTTATGGCAATCCGTTTGATAATGTATATGCTATTACGCTCAAAGAATTCAAAGGACAGCAGGTGAATGCAGAAGTTACAAAAATAAATGTACAAACAGGCCAGTTAGAACTGTAACACTAGCCTACCAGTCAATGCTATTATTGATATTGCTGATCGTGAAATATTTTTTTCTGCAATAATGGTTATATTTATAATCCTGCTAAAAAAAGAACAGCACTAATAACCTATAATGATTGCACAATGGTAGTAGCAATAGATATTCGGTTAGATGAACCGATAAGCGTTATTAACATTGACGGTCAGGAATTATCAATTGTATCAAAGGGGAAAAAGGCCGTTATTGGTATTGACAGGTAGTAAGCTGCAATTAAATAAAAGGGTATGAAAATGTCGAACACATATGATATTCTGTAACTTTAGATCAGAGATTTGATTGTATTGGTATAATGAATTGGTTTGGCTGAATGATCGTAGTATCGGAGTCATCGAATATGCCTTGGCCTTCTATTGATTTAAAAATTTTTATGCGATTTAAATTTACTGTTATGTCCTCGCCCCTTAGACTTTTGGTCATTCATCCTATTGAGCTATTTAGAGAGGGAATTAAACATATTCTCCATAATTGCTCTGAAGAAAATGAGTATGAACTGCATAACACAGACACTATTCAAAACGGTATTGTAATGCTGGAATGTTTTAATACTAATGTTTTAATTGTAAATCTGGAAGCTTTCGAAAAAGAGTTCAGGATACTGAATTCGAGAGAGCGTACTTTTATTTCAACGTTTTGTGTAATTGCATTTGCTAATAGCTATAATGACTATCTCTTTTCAGAATTTAGATTTAAGGCAATACTTTTAAGAAGCTGCAGCGTTCAGGACCTTAAGTCATGTATTAGGAGCGTTAGTGCAGAATGCGCACTTCTTAACCGCAATGAATTGGGTTATCAGGGAAATACATATTTACAGGACGTAATGAAAATTACTAAAAGAGAAAAGGAAATTTGGAAGCTTGTAATGAAAAATCTTAGTTCAAAAGAAATTTCCAGGAAACTCTTTTTAAGTGAGCGGACTGTCGAAACACACAGGTATAATGTTTTAAGAAAGCTAAGGCTGGCAAAGGTTGAGCTGATTCACAGTATTATGACAATAGCGTTTCTTTTTAAAATTTTGCTAGAAGACATTTTGTTGGAACAGGATTTGATTATATTGCGCCTGTAAAATTTACATTGGAGATAGCGAATAGATATTGCTATAGAAAAAAGGATTGATCGGATTAACTGACGCAGTGATATTTTGGAGCATTACCGCCTGTTGTAGCCGAATCATGGAAATTAGCGAACCAGATAGCTGGGAACTTCTTGAAGTTCTGTGAAATACCTGACCGGCGATTTGTTAGAGAAAAAGAAAATAAATGTAAGCATTGTAAATAGAGAAGAACGCCCATAATGCTAAAAAGGTGGATGTTTTATTTGTCTCCTCTCTTGTATGCTTTGTACCTCTCTGTATATAACAATAGCCTGGAAGGAACAACAATAAATAAAAAACAACTATTCCTCTATCTTCAATATCCCTCCGCAGGAACAATATACCATTTCCGCACACGTTCGGGTTGTATAAGAATTTGTCTGTTTAGTTCAGGATTATTTTATAAATTTCGCAAGTTGCCCGTATAGGTAGATGGTTCCTAATGCTCGGATCTGGCTTTCTTAAATGCAAACCATTTCGCGTATATCTTCCGGTAACATCGCTGGTATATCAGGGGAATATTGGCTTTTAAAAAGTTGAAACAAATGAAACCAATTATTTTATTATTGTTGGTATTGCGTTTATCCATTATTTCTTGCAGCTCAACGTCAATAACACAACACGTAAACGCCGGAACAATGAAAGATAAAGACATCATACGCTTAGTGGAAAAAAATGATCTGCAAGGCGTAGAAACAGCATTGAAGAACGGCACAAGCGTCAATACAACAGATAACAGGAAACGGAATTTGCTGCTCATTGCTGTTAATGGCCGTCAAACTGAAATGGCTCAATTGCTGGTGAAGTATAAGGCTGACGTAAACCAGCAGGCCGGTAACCTCGATAGTCCTTTTCTCTATGCAGGAGCAAACGGCCAAACTGAATTGGTAAAACTGTTTTTGGAAAACGGTGCAAGGTTCGATATTTTCAACAGGTACAACGGTTCCGCACTGATACCAGCCTGTGAGCGCGGGCATGTTGAAACGGTAAGGCTTCTGGCCAACACCAAAGGATTTCCTGTGAACCATGTAAACCGTTTGGGTTGGACAGGACTAATGGAAGCTATTGTTTTGGGTGATGGCAGCAAGAAATACCAGGAAATTGTTCAAATATTAAAAGATGCGGGAGCAAAAATGGACATTCCTGATCACAATGGTGTAAGGCCATTGCAACATGCGCAGCAGAGAGGCTTTAAAGAAATAGCAGCTATATTAAAACCATAGAATTTTATTATTGGTACCAACAAACCCTTCTGGATGGAGAGCTCCTGCAAATAAAATTTTTTTTACTCAGGCGATTGGGATAAGCTATTAATCCCATTTATCTTTCAGGTTGTCTAAGTATTTTTTGGGCGAGAGATTAAAATGTTTTTGAAAATTCCTGCCAAAGGAGCTTTGAGATCCGAAGCCCACTTTATTGGCCACCTGGAAAAGCTTATTGTCATTTTCAGCGATCAGTTCGGCGGCCTTCTTCAGGCGGATGCGGTCTATAAAATCCTTGGGCGATAGCTTGGATATGGATTTAAGCTTCCGGTAAAAGGTGGCGCGGCTCATATTTACATATTCTGCCAGGTCGTCCACACTCAGGTTCTTTTTACCCATCTGCTCGTGTATGTAGTTGCTGAGCTGCTGGATAAAAGCCTCGTCCGATTTTGTTTTCAGGGTTATATAGTTGTCTTCTAACGGCATATGCGCAGCATGATCCTGCTGCATACCACCCCCGGGCCGGTAAAACGCGGATCGAATGTGGCTGTTACCAGGGGCAGCACCATCAGCGGGCCCTATGATTTTCCGTTGGGCGACCGGTCGGAAAAGCTGCATGATCCCTCCCTATTCCAGGATGCCGATGGAAAAGTATACCTGGTTTGGGGCAATACACAAATCGTGGAGCTTACGCCGGACCTTACAGGCTTTGTAGGTGCGCCGCGGGAGATCAATCCCTCTACCCTGAGGGAAATGCCGGATGGTACCCGGCAGCCGGGCATCGGGCATGAAGGATGCACCCTGCTAAAGATCGGGAACAAATATGTATTGTTTGGTACCGGCTGGTCCACCAACAAGGGAAGAAGAGGATCGTACAACCTTTACTATGCCGTAGCAGATCATGTGAAAGGCCCTTATGGTCCGCGCCAGTTTGTGGGACGGTTCCTGGGGCACGGCACCCCGTTCAAGGATAAAGACGGCAATTGGTGGTGTACTGCTTTCTATAACAGCAATGTACCTTCCCTTGATGCAAAAGGAATACAGGAACGGGACCTGCGGGACGATGCCTATACGATCAACAAACAGGGCGTAACGCTGGTACCGCTTGAAGTAAAGACCCTGAAGGATGGAACACTCAGCATCCGGGCAAAGGACGCCGACTATGCAACACCGGGCCCAGACGAAGTACAAAAATTTTAATCCTGGAAATGATGAACAGGAATATGCAAAAGACCAGGCGGCTCATCGTACGGATCTTGCTGCTGCTGGTTCCTGTGGGCGCTATGGCGGCACAGGAAAAAACAGGAAAACCCAATATTGTCTTTATCATGGCTGATGACCTGGCCATGAAAGACATTGCACCCTACGGAAGCAAACAGGTGCATACACCCAATATGTCCCGGCTGGCAGAAGAAGGCCTTTGCCTGGATAATATGTATAACGTGATACCGATTTGTGCCCCAACAAGACAGAACCTGCTGACCGGTCTGGGGCCTGTGCGCAACGGTGCTTATCCCAATCACAGCCAGATCTACCCGGGCATTAAGACCCTGCCGGTTTATATGAAAGAGCTGGGTTACCGGACGGCATTGATCGGGAAAAAACATTTTGGCCCGCTGGCCGCTTTTCCCTTCGATTTCCTGGGCGGCAGGGAAAACGATAACGGAAAGGGGCAGGATGTGGATCTTTCAAAAGCGGAGCAATACATCCGGGAATCCGGCAGCAGCCCTTTTTTCCTGATGTTTACCAGTAACCAGCCACATACACCCTGGAACCGGGGAAACCCGGAGGCCTACGACTCCGAAAAGATCCACCTGTATTCCAATATGATCGATACCAAAATGACGAGGGAAGATATGGTACATTATTTTGCAGAGATCAGTTACCTGGATAGTCTGGTGGGCGTTTGCCTGGATATGATTGACCGGTCCGGCAAAAAGGAAAATACCATTGTGATGCTGGCAACGGAGCAGGGAAACGCTTTCCCGTTTTCAAAGTGGACACTGTACGATCAGGGTCTGCGTTCGGGGTTCATTGTCCGTTGGCCGGGGATGGTAAAGCCGGGCACCCGCAACCCGGCAATGGTACAATATACCGACATATTGCCCACATTGATTGATATTGCCGGGGGAACGCCTTCAAAGATCAATACGGGCTCCAGGGATGCAAACGGGTATACCGGCTTTGACGGCACTTCTTTTAAAACAGTGCTTACCGGGGCGCGTAAGCAGTTCAGGGATTGCGTGTTTGGGGTAAATACTACCCGTGGGATCCTCAGGGGCAGCGAAGCCTATGCCAACCGGTCCGTAAGGAATGAAAAATATCTCTATATACAAAACCTGAATGCTGAAAACCGTTTTTCCAATGTGGTGACCCATTCCCCCTTGTTCAAACAATGGCTGCAAAAGGATTCGGCAAGGGCCATGCAATAAGTAGTACGGCCGGCAGAGGAGTTGTATGATGTGATCCGGGATCCCTGGCAGCGGATACCCGTTATCAGAAAGTGAAAGCAGACCTGCGGGCAAAGCTGCAGGGCTTTATGAAGCAGCAGGGCGATAAAGGGGCAGAAACGGAAATGGAGGCATTGAGCCGGCAGCCCAAACATGCAGCTAATGAAGATTGAGGTAAGGGGGTAGACATTAGATAATAGACGATAGATGCAACAGGATAGGGGCAGCAGGAACAATGCTTATCGGGATCGTTATCAGCCTTTTTTTTGTGTATTTGTTTTGGTGAGTATTCTTGAACGCAGATGGAAAATGTGCTGTTGCTCAATCGCGGGGCGTTGTACATTTGGGAGACCCGGTCCGTGATTTTTGCGATGATCTGCAGCCCCTGTCTGCTCCCCGGCGGAGTAATCTAAGAGCGGGTATCCTTGTACCGTCGCTTCCCTGACCCTGTTCGATCTGTTTTGCCGGGGTTAATGTATCAATAAGGAGCGGAACAATGATCATTTGAATCTTCTATATGAGACAAATTAAACAGAATATGATCAGCAGTGTGGTTGGAGGATGATTATTTTTGACGGATCGATAAAAGACAAAAGCTAAAAGCCAGTTATGAAAAAGTATTTCTTAGTGATTTTACTTGTGGCGGCGCATGCAGGATTTGCACAAACGAGCGGCCGTTCCAAAAAAGACAAAAGACCCAATATTGTATTGATCCTTGCAGATGACCTGGGTTACTCGGACCTGGGCTGTTTCGGTGGGGAAATTCATACGCCCAACCTGGACAACCTGGCCAAAGGAGGGTTGCAGTTTACACAGTTCTATAATATTTCCCGGTGCTGTCCCACCCGGGCCTCCCTGCTGACGGGGCTTTACAATCATGATGCCG
The DNA here is from genome assembly GCF_054779315.1 of Niabella aquatica. Lineage (NCBI taxonomy): Bacteria > Pseudomonadati > Bacteroidota > Chitinophagia > Chitinophagales > Chitinophagaceae > Niabella > Niabella aquatica. The sequence continues at coordinate 26,361 of NZ_BAAGYM010000006.1, read as the reverse complement.
GAATTGGCGCCATGACCACTCACCAGGATGACCAGGCCTATAAAGGGCACCTGGGCAAAAATACGGTAACCATTGCAGAGGTGTTGAAACAGGCAGGATACCGTACCGCTATGTCCGGCAAATGGCATGTATCCAATACGCTTACCCAGCCAACGCCGGCAGCACAGTTAAAATGGCTGAGCCACCAGGAACAGCACCCGCTGTTTTCACCGATCGACCAGTACCCGACCAGCCGCGGCTTTGAAAAATTTTATGGAACGATATGGGGCGTGGTGGACTTTTTTGATCCCTTCAGCCTGGTAGAGGGAACCACGCCGATCAAAGAGGTGCCCAGGGGCTACTACCATACGGATGCCATTAATCAAAAAGCTTCCGATTACATCAGGGAGTTCAGCAAAGGAGACCAGCCTTTCTTCCTGTACGTGGCACATAACGCTCCGCACTGGCCATTACAGGCATTGCCTGAAGATATAGAGAAATATAAAGATACCTATACAAAGGGCTGGGAAGCCATAAGGGAGCAGCGGTATAAAAGAATGGTTGAACTTAAACTGATTGATCCGAAAGTAACGAAATTGTCTCCAAGACATCCGGCCGAAACAAGCTGGGAAAGCAATCCGCATAAAGAATGGGATGCCCGTGCCATGGCGGTACACGCGGCAATGATTGACCGTATGGACCAGGGGATCGGAAAAATTATTGCGACGCTGAAAGAGACCGGCACGTTAGACAATACAATCGTTGTTTTCCTGAGCGATAACGGGGCCAGCGCAGAATTGTGTGAGCGGTATGGCCCGGGTTTTGACCGGCCGGGGGAAACAAGAGACGGTCGAAAGATTGCCTACAACACGGATAAGAGTGTATTGCCTGGCCCGCAAACCACCTACTTCTCCATTGGACCGGATTGGGCAAATGTGGCCAACACGCCATACCGGCTGTGGAAATCGCAATCTACAGAAGGCGGCGTTCGCACGCCCACTATCATTTACTGGCCAAAGGGAATAAAAAATAAAGGCGGAAAAGTAGATAGGGTTAGCCACGTAATGGATTTTATGGCCACGTTTGTAGATCTGGCAAAAGCTTCTTATCCCCAAACGTACAATGGTAATGCCATCCTTCCGCTTGCCGGCAATAGTTTTGCAGCCGCTTTAAAGGGAGGAAAAAGTAAGGGGCATAACATCCTGTTTAACGAACATGAAGGCAGTAAATATGTACGCCAGGACGGCTGGAAGCTGGTAATGCCCAAAGGAACCCGGCAATGGAGCCTCTACAATATGATCAATGATGCTGCAGAAACAAATGACCTGGCTTCACAATACCCGGATAAAGTGAAGACCCTTTCCGGAATGTGGAACGAGTGGGCACAGCAACATCATGTATTGCCAAAACGGAAGCAGTAATTGCTACCGGTTCAGGCCACTATCAGGCTTTTGATTTTTGGGGATCAGCGTTGACCGGCAGCGGGAAGGCCGGTACAAAAGTGTCTTATATTTTAAAATAACAAAATAGAATAATTATGCTGTTACATTTTAAAACCTGTTTGCAGGCAGTGCTCTCCATTGCAGCAGTATTCATTTGCCAGGTGATCCATGCCGCTGATAAAAAGGACCCACGACCCAATATCATCATCATCATGGCCGATGATCTGGATTCCCGGCAGCTAAGCTGTTATGGAGGTGAAAATTTAAAAACGATACATATTGATAAGCTGGCTGAAGAGGGCCTAAAGTTTAATTCAATAATTACTTCTGAAGCAATGTGCGTGCCAACGCGGGCGTCTTTATTCACTGGTTTATTTCCTGCACGTAATGGATCGTATCAAAATCATAAACCTGTATATGACAATCTTAAAAGTGTAGCACATTATCTTAAAAATGTTGGTTACAGGGTAGGGCTTACCGGAAAAGACCACGTAACAAAACCTGTATCGGTCTTTCCCTTTGATATTGTTCCGGGTTTTGAGACGGGTTGTACCTCCCCAACAGACGAATATTTTTTAGATAGTATCAGCACGTATATTCAACAGCCGGAGCCGTATTGTTTGTTTATAATGAGTATCAACCCCCATGCTCCCTGGACGGTTGGCGACCCTTCAGAATTTGATCCGCACAAGTTGAAATTGCCTGCACATTGGGTAGATACTGATCTTACCAGAAAACAGTTTTGTAAATACCTTGCAGAAGTTCGTCGGCTGGATAACCAGGTAGGTGACTTTGTGAAACTTTTACATGAAACAGGTGGGGATGATAACACCATCGTTATTTTCCTGGGAGAACAGGGAGAGCAATTCCCTGGCGGAAAATGGAATTTGTATGATAATGGCCAAAAAAGTTCTATGATCGTGAAGTGGCCAGGTACTGTTAAGTCTAATACTCAAACAGGGGCTATTGTCCAGTATGAAGATATAACGCCAACACTTATAGACATTGCAGGTGGGGCTCCTGTTAAAGGCTTGGATGGAAAAAGTTTTAAGCAAGTATTAGAAGGAAAGAAAACCGAACATCGCGATGTTGCGTTTGGCATACATAATAACATTCCTGAAGGGCCTGCTTATCCCATACGGAGCGTAAGGGACCATAAATATAAATTGCTGGTTAACCTTATACCGGACGCTGCTTATTATATAAAATATATGATGAATACGGAGCGCCAGGATCTTGCCTGGACCACATGGGTTGCCAAAGCTGCAAATAGCGAAAAAGACATGAAACTGGTAACGCGTATTGCGCACCGGCCTGCAATAGAGTTTTATGATATTGTTAAAGATCCATATGAATTAGATAACCTTGCTTCAAAGCCATCGTATAGATCGCTTATAAAAAAATATGAATCACAGCTAACGCAATGGATGCAAGAGCAGGGTGACACAGGAGCAGCAATGGATAAACCTATAAAAAGGAAAAAGTAATAAAAATTAATAGATCATAATTACGCAGCCTGCGCTTTTTAGAACGGCAGTAGTGTGTGCAGGTCCCTTATACCATTTAAAAGATAAAATAGAATAATGAAACATAGATATGCTTTGCCAGTGGTTTTATTGCTGCTTCAATCTGTATTTCTTTTTGCGCAGGATAAGCGACCCAACATAATATTAATAATGGCAGATGATATGGGTTATGCAGATATTGGCTGTTATGGTTCAGAAATAAAAACGCCCAGCCTGGACCGGCTTGCAGCAAATGGCCTTCGCTTCCGGCAGTTTTACAACGGGGCCCGGTGTTGCCCCACCCGCGCTTCCCTGGTAACAGGGCTGTATGCGCACCAGGCAGGGATCGGGCATATGACCAACGATCCGGAAGACAGTGCTGCCTACGATTACGGGGTGCCGGCATACAGGTGGAATATCAATGACCAGAGTGTAACCTTCCTGCTCATGTTCATCATTTTTGAAAGTCTTTCTACATCTAGTTCTGTATCCAGTATGGCATTGGAAATAGTTTCGTTGAGCAGCTCAAGAAAACTTTCATTCGATTTAAAAAATGATCCGGAAGAGATGCATGACCTTTCGGCTAATAAAAAATACAAATCAACAATTAAGGCGCTGTTCGAAGAATTACTGGCACAACAAAAGCAATTCAATGACACGCTGGATATGACAAATCTAAATTACCGGCTTTAAAAATATACAGAGGTATATAACGACCCATTGCAGACAAACAAATGCACCTGCCTTTATATAAGTATATGAGATGGAAAAAGATCTGGGCAAACGACAAACCTGTACACCTGACAGGCTGAAATAGTACAAGTGCTCAAAAGTTACTGCAGCATTTCCTGAAGGTATCTTTATAATGCATAAAAACACAAATGCCGGAGCAAAAAAATAAATAGCTTTTGTTCTTATAACTTACAATTCATCAAATAAATATGAAGAAAACAGAATCGGGAATTCTCATTTTTTAGGTTAAAAATCCCGAATAGTAGCGAATTCGGGGAAATTAACGAACCAAATGGTTGAGGATTGTTTGAAGTTCTGCGAAATAACGGACTGTCAGGATAGGATTTCGAGTAAAAAGAAATACAAAAATAATTTTTTCATTCTCCTTTGTCCGTCAATTCTTTTTCTACTCGGTGCAATAAAGAGAAAAGTAAATCACAGATTTACTTTATCAGCTGTTCCTTTAATGTTAGTGCGTATAGAACTCTATATTTGATGGGAGGGGTTCAGGCCTTAATTGACCGATATACCGGCACTACCAAAGATCCTAATTTCCCAAATTACTTTAGGGCTGATGGCGGTTTGAGTTATCGGAAAGGACGTTATGGAATTTCTTTGTTGGTAAATAATCTGTTCAATCACCAGCGGTTGATGACAGCGGGTTCGATAAGCAGCCCGTCTAAGGCGTTGGTTGCAAAAGGTGCGGTACCTTATTATACCTATATCGTTGAGGCAAGAAGAAATATGAGGATTAGTATCAGCCACCGGTTCTAAATGTTATCTTTTAACACCTGGAATTTTACCTGACAGGTTTTTGTAAAACATCTTGTTCTTGCTGCCCGGGCTTGTTTTAGGATCTATAGTTATATAGGCGTGCTGACTAACCTGAATGCCTTAAGCATAAATTAAACGCTTTTATTTGTACCTCAGCCTGGCATTTGTTGAGAAAAGTAGACTTGACACTGACACATAAAAATTGTTACCTTGGTGACTTAAAAAAAAGCAAATGGCTAAATTTATTTATTGGAAAGTGATTTGTTTTATTATTGGCTCACCCATTGCTGTATTGGCGCAGCAGCAGTCGGGAATTGTTTTCACTGATGCGAGAACGCTTACTTTAATTGGTAAGGCCCGCAATGAAGGACCATTTTACCATCGGCTGGATACAGCGGCTTATCCGGAAATTACTCGAAATGTCAAGTCGCTCGCTACCAATTCTGCAGGATTGGCAATCAGCTTTAAAACCAACAGTTCGAAAATTTCGGCGAAATGGTGCACTGCTTCACGGGTTCCGGGTGATAATATGACGGGCATTGCTTTTGAGGGAATGGATCTTTATATCAGGCGTGATGGCCGCTGGCAATATGCCGGCGTTGCCCGCCCGAAATCGCACGATTGTTCGGAGGCTGTTATGGTTGAACAGATGGCTCCGGGTGAAAAAACATGCCTGCTCTTCCTTCCTACTTATGACGAAACGTTGTCTCTTGAAATCGGTATAGATGCGGAAGCCGTGATCACTCCCGGGGATAATCCATTCAGAAAAAACATATTAATTTATGGATCCAGTATTGTCCAGGGCGCATCTGCAAGCAGGCCGGGGTTAGCGTATCCTGCAAGGCTTTCCCGCGAAACAGGCTATAACTTCATCAATCTCGGTTTCAGCGGCAATGCGAAAATGGAACCAGCGGTAGCAAATATGATCGCTCCCTGGCCTATGGATGCTTTTATCCTGGATTGCGTACCCAATCCTTCTCCGGAGGAAGTATTGGCGCGAACGGCGAATCTTGTAAATGCGATCCGCAAATTCCACCCCAAAGCGCCTATCATTGCTATTCAGAGTGTTGCGCGCGAGAAAGGTAATTTCGATACAAAAGTTGCAGAAAGAGTAGCCTTAAAAGACCGGTACTTCAAACAGGAAATTAATAAATTACAGCAGCACGACAGCAACTTATACCTGATCAGCGCGGATGGCCTTTTGGGCAATGACCAGGAAGGAACAACAGATGGCATTCATCCCAACGACCTCGGATTTGACAGGATGTTGAAAAAGATTCAGCCAACTATTTTAAAAATACTGCGTCGTCATGGACTCTGACTTACAGAAAAACAATTATCACTTTTTTTAGTTGCCACCTAACACCGGGAACTGCGAGATACGCAAATTTGTACAACCATACGGTACAAGCATGATATCTTCTTCCTCTTTTGCAGACTCAAAGCGATAGGTAATACTATAAGGCAGCGGGCCTGCCATATCGTTATACAGCTGCCATGAAGGAATTCTGCGCCCCTTCGTTTTAATGCTTACCGGGGTATTTTCAAGATTCCACGGATAAATATCAACCATGCCTCTCGATTCAAAATGATAAAGGTCTTCCATTTTTTTTTCACGACCAGTAGCTAAAAGCCCGTAATTCCAGGGACTTTTGGGGTGAACCTCGTAAAAATCTGCGCCGCCATATCCGTCGGGGTAATTCTCGTTCTTTACAAGTTTCATTTCTTCTTCAATTTTCAGCGCATATACAAGCGGCCCCCGTTCAACCGAGATGGAGTTTTCTGCCCACGTATTACGGAAGATGTGCATAGGCAACTTTAGTTCAACCACATCCCCGGACATCCATTTTCTTTCCATTATTACTACCTGGTTGCCTTCAGGCTGTTCCCATTCCTGTCCATTTATTTTGATAACAGCTTTTTTACACCAGGAAGGAATTCTTAAATGAAAAGGGAACCGGATATCTTCTTTTTTTTGTGGTAAGGTAATCGTGAACCTTATATCCTCGCCAAACGGATAATGAGTTTCTTCTTTAACCGATACTATTGTACCGCCTGCTACCTTGGTGCTTACTTCGCCGGGAGCATATACAAGTGCAGCAATACCTCCGTCTGCTGTAGCGTACCAAAGGTTCTGGGTAAATTTCGGCCAGCCCTGGTGCATATTTGCCGTGCAGCATGGAAATCCGGATAACAGGCCATAACAAAGGTCTGTACCATCGTGGTTGGTTTGAAAGTTGCGCATTTTATTGGTGCCCATCACCTGGTTGGCTTGCTGAAAATACTGGCGTGTCATAAAATCATCAGAGGCCTGTGCGGGAAGCGCGTTGAAGGCAATTTTTTCCAGTTGATCTGCAAACCTGACCTGGCCGGTAATTTCAAGCATACTTTCCAGTGAAAACATCATTTCCACAGCCGAACAAAATTCCGATCCCTGGGTTGGATTATTTCCATGCAAAGCTTCATCGCCTGCAAATAAACCATGGGCAAGCCCGTTAAATTGATACAGGTCTTCAAATCCCGTTTTAATGGCATCGAGGTATTTTTGTTCGGGGCGGCGCTGGTAATATATAACAGGTTCTTTAAACCCCTGCGCCAGGTTTACGCAGTGAATACTTCCCTGGGTCGATAAAAGTTTCCTGTCGAGAAAAGCAGTTGTGTAATCGAAAGTTTGTTTGTGAATCAGGTCGCCGAGTTCCAATAAAAAAGCATCCCCTGTAATGTTATAAAGCCAATAAACCAGCATCAGGTTATCACCACCGCGGTACCTGGCCCAGAAAGTCCAGTGATCCAATGGTTTAGCTGGCAGCTCTTTTAACTGGTATCGGAAATAATTGGTCATTAATTTGATAACGCGCTGATCATTGGTGGCAGAATAATACTGTTTTAATACTTTCAGCATGACCATTTTGGGCCACCAGTCCTGGCTATTGTCCCTTTGTATTCCCTGCTCGGGAGCGTAATCTTTAGAAGGCCCGAAATAGCCGTTTGCCTGCTGGCTGTTAATGGTCCATTCTATCCATGGCTTTGTTTTGGCTATAAGTTCTTTGTCGTTGAGCAGATAGGCAAGTGGCAATAGCCCGTCAAGCCAGTATGGACCGCGTTCCCATTGGTCGCCATCACCACCCAGCCAGCCGTTGCGGTTGCTCATCACAGCCGGGTATAGTTGATCCAGCTTACCGGTGGCGCCGTTTTTTTGACGTACCAGCATTTCTTTCAGCCACCCGTTGGCTTTAATGGCGCCTAAAGGCAGTTCCCGGTAAGGATTCTGTCTTAAGGATGAGTTATTTTCACTTGCCTGGTTCTTTGATTCATTAACCTGTGCCGTTGTTTGAATTATCACTCCCAGGAAAACAGCGGTTAACATGATCAGTAATCTCATAATTTGAATAAAGTACCCGTTTTAATTATGAATTCGTTTATCGAACAATCTTTAGCTTTTATGGCAAACAGCACATCAGGATTTAAATGCTGTTGTATTAAGACCAGATAAATATACGGTGCAAATGCTTTATTTGAACCGTTGCTGGCTTCTGAAAAGTATAATTTTATTTTTTGGAACGATTCGACAAAAAAATGAACAAATTATGCTACTAAATTTTTACTACTTGCAGTAGTAAAGTTTTGCTTAATTAAACACATCAATTGCTTTGAAATCGAATGTACGCTTGTCTTTGGGATTTTTGCATTCTTGAGCGTAAGAACGTGTTACCAGATTTTTGTATATTAGCATAAGCGACTGCTTTCTCAATTACTAAAAAAACGCCGATCACTTTGCTGTAAATGATGTTCGACCTTGCATAATGACAAAAACATATACGGAGAGGAAGATCTTATTTCTTTGCTTACCCAAGGAAATGAGAGGTACCGCAATGGTTGTGTCCAATGACAATGGAAAAGCCTGGACCCCGGCTTTTGGAGGCCTTCCTTACTATGTATTGCGTACAAAATATATGTACAGCGGGCAAACGTTCTTCAACAATCAAATGCCTTCGGTGATAAAGCTTAACAACAGCGTCGAACTGGCGGCAGCTATGGAAGCTAATACAGGTGGCGGCAATTACTATATATCGTTCGCTTACTCCGGCGAAGACAGCGAATGGGCACCTATGACTCCAGATCAGGAAGGTCCGCAAGATCGCAATGATCGTGCTTTTAAGGGCAGCGGGCCCTGTATCAGGCAATTTGCCTCCGGCGAAACAGTTGTTTCTTACAATTTGTCGTCCGCGTTTAATATAAGAATGGGAGATGCAAAAGGTCGGATTTTCAGCGATCCCTACCTGCCATTTCCCGGCAAAGGATATTGGGGTACATTAGAGATGGTGGATAGTCACCAGATTATCGGAGCCATGCCGAACACCTCTGCCGGACAGGTAATGTTATCTAAGTTTATTCTGAACCACTGCATCAATGCAACAAAAAGAAGTGTAAAAGTTGATGGTGACAATTCTGAATGGAAAGATACTGATGAGGCCGTTTTTGTTGGCCAAAAATCGCAGGCCCAGGCAACACTCCGGGTATCGGTTGGTGCTGACAGCGTTTATTTTCTTGTAGAGGTGTTAGATGATTTTATTTCGAGTAATGATTACGCTACTATCTTTATAAGTCCCAATTCAAGTAATGAACAATTGAACGAAGGCGCATACAAGTTGAATGTCGCTTTTAGTGGACTGAAACAGTCTTTTGTATATAATGGCGGTTGGGTAAATGGTAGCTTTGGTGCAACAGCGAAAGCTGCCTATAAGGGTACTGTTTCAAACAATAGCGATAAAGATCTTGGGTATATTGTTGAAATTGCTATCCCCCGTTCAAAATTGAATATCCTTTCAGGTCAGTTACTTGTCAACTTTTCCATTACAGATAGCCGGAACGGGGAAGATGCTATCGTGAACACCTCATCAACAAGTACAGCAAAGTGGACTCCGGTTAACGAACTTTAGAGCATAGGTTTGACACGGTCAATTGACGGTTGCACGCTGTAATATTAAAATTTGTAATTAATGAACAATAATAGTTTAAAGTTACTGTTTCTGACAGGTTCTCCTGTTGTGCTGTTTGCAACGGCGCGGCATCAGCTTCCCGATTGGTTTTTAGGTCCATTCAAAAGCCCGGCGAATGTCAATCACATTCTTTTTCCCGGCCCGCAAAGTGTTTTTCTCGATCCTGTGAGTCAGAAAAAGCTGGCCTGGGGAGGCAGGCGATATGTTTAACCCGGCGGCAGTGAAAAATGATAGGATATATGTACTATACCGTGCAGAGGATAAATCCGGTGTTGGGATCGGTAAGCGCACTTCCAGGTTGGGAAGGGCCGGAAGCGGGGATGGTAGTAAAATGTAAAGAAGCCCGGAACCTGTTTTTATTCGTATGAAGACGGGCAAAAGGAGCATGAATGATGACTGATTATGTAAATAGTCTCATTTGAAATGACACCGGTTAACACAGGAAGGGATTTAATATATTTTTGGAAAAGCCATAACAGTGCAGGATGGCAGGGGAATATCTTTTGATTAGTTTTGATAGGGTATTATTCTATGCTTTGCTGAATTATATACCGGAACTTGTCATATAGGTTAAATGAAAACGGAAGAAACTGCACTTATTGAAAGATTAAAAAATAGTGATGTACGGGCTTATACCCAAATCTATGATCTGTACCATGAACGGTTGTATGCCTTTATACTTCGCTTTGTAAAAATTCCGGAACTTGCTGAAGATATTTTACAGGAAGTATTTCTGACATTATGGAGAGTAAGAGCAAAAATTGACAGCAGTCAGTCATTTCAGGCCTACTTGTATAAGATATCCAGGAACTGTGTTTTTAAAACGCTGAAAAAAACCGCCAGGCAGCAGTTTTTTTTAGAGCGTATCCAATTGGTGTCTTGCTTACAAACCGGGCCGGGTGAGGACCAGCTGCGATGGAAAGAATATGAAAACATTTTATTAAAGGCCATTGAACACCTGCCCCCCCAACGAAAGAAAGTATTTCAGATGTGCCGTGAAGATGGAAAAAGCTATGACCGTGTGGCGGAAGAATTAGGTATTTCAAAGAACACGGTAAAAGAACATATGATACTGGCAACGAAAACCATTAAATTGTATTTAAATCAATATATCGATTTTCAGCTACTGGTATTGTTGATTTTGCTGTCAATCATTTAAATACTTCATTTCCAAAAAGAAAAACTCTAGCAGACCCACCCTATTTCAGACGGGGGGGATATTATATAATAACGGCAAAACAATTATTTTCAATGGAGAGGGACATTCAGTACTACACAGAGTTACTTAGAAAATATACCAACGATGAATGCTCACCGGAGGAAATGGCCGTTTTAATGAACTTTTTAAGTAGCAATGAATCGAACCGGTTGTTACTGTATGAAATTCACAGCCGCTATTATGAAAATGAGGACAAAGAAAAAAACAGAATAACGGTGCAGCAGAGTAATCGCATTAAAAAACTTTTACTGGATGCCGTAACCGCAGAAACAAAAATACGCGTGGTATTCTGGAAACGATGGTGGTTTCACGTTGCGGCTGCCGTTGTATTGATCTGCGGTGGCCTTTACTGGTTTTATCCTGAAACAGACTCTGTGGGGCAGCAAACCGTGAAAACCGAAAAGGCTGTACTGCCCGGGACCGAAAAAGCCTCTATTAAATTATCGGATGGCACTACTATTAACCTGAACACCGGCTCAAACGAAGTACTATATAACAAAAACGGGGTCCTGATCTCAAGGACCGCCGATGGAGCTATCAAATATGAGTTGTCTGCCAGAACAAAAAATGTAGAAGCGCTACATAACACCCTTACAACACCTGTTGGGGGTGAGTGCAGCGTAGTATTGCCGGATGGTTCAAAACTGTGGCTGAATGCCCGCTCCTCAGTGGAGTTTCAAGTAGCTTTTGCAAAAAAGGAACGCAGGGTAACGGCCCGGGGAGAAGTGTACTTTGAAGTTGCCAAAGATGCACACAGGCCGTTTAAAGTATTTTCAGGTGGACAATCTATTGAAGTGCTGGGAACTCATTTTGTAGTGAATACCGATGCAGACAATACTCGGATAAAAACCACATTGATTGAAGGACGTATACGACTATCCAATGGGCGAGTAACAAAAGTGCTGAAGCCGGGCCAGGAGTCGTACTTAACCGTTAATAAAGATGAAATAATAGTGGCAAACAAACAAAATCCGGAGACAGCGGCAGCCTGGAAAGATGGGTATTTTGTGTTTGACAATACCGATTTCAAAACTGTTGAAGAGCAGATAAGCAAATGGTATGATGTAGAATTTGTTTATGATCGCTTACCAGACAATCTGTTTTATGGCAAAGTAGAGAGAAAAAAAACACTGGATAAAGTATTGCAAATGCTGGAAATCGTTGGTAATATTCACTTTAAAACAGAAGGAAGAAAAATATATCTAATAGAATAAGAAGCTTTCTTGTAAACAATCCTACTGACTGCATTTAGCCGTACCTGCCGGCAAGGGATATCGACTATGAAAAATGAGCGGATACTTCTGCAAAGAAGTAGAACGATTTTTGAAAGTCGTGCAGCAGGCTTTATCTCTACTGTTATTATTATAGGCTTGGAACCCATACTCATATCCGGTTCAAAAGCAGCTATATAATAAAATCCGTTTTCCTGAGAAATTCTTCCGCAAATCCATCAGCTATGCAGGTCCTCATCCTTAGTAACCATACTCATTACCATTAATGCACGGAACAGATGGCGGAGATAACTTACCTGCAGGTAATTCAATATATGGGAAAATAAAAAAATGAAAACCGACCCACCCTCTTTTAAACCAGAGGGATATTACTATATACCAGCGGTTGAAAACTGCTTGCCTGTAGCATAAAACAACTGACCTTTTCTAAAACAAAGCCGGAAGTGCAGCAACACTTCCGGAAGCGTTAGGTCGGGATAAACAAATGTTGGACTCATTGATTATCTAATAACCATAACAACACAAATGTATGAATTTTAATATTCGTAGTGAAGGCAATAATGTATTGCTAAAAATTGACTGTTTGCCTTTTGCTTGTAAAAAAAACAAGTTTAAATTTTTTTTAATAATGAAATTGACTGTTTTGCTGATGACAGCATTTTGTTTGAAACTGAGCGCTGCCGCGTGGTCTCAGCAAATAACCATCAGGACAAAAAATGAACCTTTTAAAAATGTAATAGAGCGGATAGGCCAACAAGGTGGCTGCTCCATACTGGCAGACGTTAAAGAAATAAGTAATGCCCACAGCCTTTCCCTCAATTTGAAAAATGTTTCATTGAAACAGGCATTGGATGCTTGTTTCGAGAGCCAGCCTTTTACCTATCAATTAATAGATAAGGCCATCCTGATTACAGCGAGGAAACAGCAGCAACTGGCGCCTGTTTCGTGGGTGTTGAACGGTAAGGTGGTGAGTGAAACAGGTGAGCCTATTGCCGGCGCCTCGGCCTACATTAAAGGAACCAGGCGCGGTGCCTCAACTGATGTAGACGGAAGATTTATTATTGAAATAGATGCAGCTACAGATTCTTTAGTAGTTACCTCAGTAGGATATAAAGAAAAAATAATAGCCGTGGGAAACGCACGGGAAATGACCATTATATTGGAATTGGATCTGGAGCGGCAAAAGATAGAAGAGATAGTAATAGTAGGTTTTGGAAAGCAAAAGAAAAAAAATCTTGTAGGTGCCGTTACTACGGTCAACGTTAAAGAACTTAAAGGGCCTACGAGTAACCTCACGACCATGCTTGCAGGACGAATAGCAGGTGTTATATCCTATCAGCGAAGTGGTGAGCCGGGGGCAGACAATGCCCAGTTTTTTGTCAGAGGCCTTGGATCTTTCGGAGGTGGTAAGGTTGACCCATTGATATTGATTGATGGTATTGAATCTTCAAATACCGACCTGGCACGGTTACAGCCCGACGATATATCCAGTTTTTCTGTACTTAAAGATGCTACAGCGGCAGCTGTGTACGGGGCAAGGGGAGCTAATGGCGTTATGCTTGTCAGCACAAAGTTGGGGGTAGAAGGGAAAACAAAATTTGATTTTCGGGCAGAGAATTCTATATCCAGCAATACCAGCAATTTTCAGATGGCTGATAATATAACCTATATGAAATTAGCCAATGAAGGTGCATTAACACGAGATCCGTTGGCTGCACTTCCCTATTCACAGGCAAAGATCGATTACACGGAAAGGGGCCTAGACCCGTTACTTTACCCAAGTAACGACTGGATGAATTTGATGATAAAAGATTATACAATGAACCAGCGTTTTAATACTAGTATAACAGGCGGAGGACGAGTAGCTAAATATTATATCGCAGGTACTTATAACATAGATAATGGTGTTTTGAAAAATAACTCATCCAACAAATTTGGTAATAACATTAAACTACGGAATTATTCTATTCGTGCCAATAACACGCTGAACGTTACGAAAACTACTGAAATGATTATCCGTGTTTCCGGACAATTTGACGATTACCAGGGACCTATTGGAGGTGGAACAGATATTTTTAATTCGGTGCTTAAGGCCAATCCGGTTGCCTTTCCCGTAATGTATCCGGCTGAATTATCACCATTTACAAGCCATCCCATGTTTGGAAATTCATTAGTGACGGGAAGCTCATCTGTGCTCTATACGAATCCCTATGCAAATATGGTGTCCGGCTATCAACGTTATAGTACATCCACGATCAATGCACAATTCCAGGTGCAACAGGATCTGCGTTTCATACTACAAGGGTTATCTGCGAGAGCGATGGCCTATGTGTATAGATATGCCCGCTTTGCATCGCAACGCCGCTATTCACCTTTCTATTATCGCGCAAGTAATATAGATGGGGCAACCAATCTTATAGCTTTAAACGATGGAGGCCCGAATTCTGTAGGAGCAACAGGAAGAGAATATCTTGATTACACTCCTGGCGATAAAGATCAAACGAATAGGTATTACACAGAGTTATCCGCCAACTATGCTCATAAGTTTGGAAACAAACATGATGTTAATGGAATGCTGGTCGGCATCCTTCAAAACTCGCTGGTTAGTTATTATCATTTAAATGACAATAATAATGAAACGCTGGAAGCATCTTTACCAAAACGAAATACCTCGCTATCGGGACGTTTCCAATATATTTATGATTCCCGTTATTTAACGGAATTCAACTTCGGATATAACGCTTCCGAGCGTTTTGCCCAAAACCACCGCTGGGGATTCTTCCCTTCCATAGGTGTGGCATGGTCTGTTTCAAATGAAGAATTTTTTTCGGGTTTAAAAGACCACATTTCTAATCTTAAGTTGCGGGCATCCTATGGCCTGGTAGGTAATGATGCTATAGGAAACGACAACGACCGCTTTTTTTACATGTCGAATGTCAACCTGAACAACGGCGATTATGGGGCAAGATTCGGAACAGAATGGAACTATTATAGACCGGGAGTTTCCATTTCAAGGTATGCAAACGATCAGATCGGGTGGGAAGAGTCTCGCCAGTTGAATTTTGGATTAGATCTTACTTTATATGGTATTGATGTCGTTGTTGAAGCATACAGACAAAAAAGAAGCCATATTCTTATGGCGCGTAGCTATATACCCGGCACTTTGGGCTTACAAGCCGGTATGTCTGCCAATGTGGGAGAAGCAGAATCGGAAGGTATTGATATAGGCGTGAATTATAACAAGAATTTTTCGAATAGCATGTGGACGCAACTTAGAGCGAATGTAACCTATGCCAGGAATAAAGCTACGGTATACGACGAGGTTGTATATCCGGATAATGAATGGTACCGCTCTCATGTTGGGTATCCGGTAACGCAACAGTGGGGATATATAGCTGAAAGATTATTCGTTGACGATGATGAGGTCTCCAACTCACCTACTCAGTTTTTTGGTTCTGGCAGTGAAGCGAAGTATGGTGCGGGTGATATTAAATATCGGGATGTTAATAAGGATGGTGTTATTAATGAAGCTGATAGAGTACCTATCGGTTTACCTACGTCACCGGAAATTATTTATGGGTTTGGAGGTACTTTTGGTTATAAGAGCTTTGATATAAGTGCTTTTTTCCAGGGATCTGCAAGATCATCGTTTTTTATTTCTCCGAGTGCTATTTCACCATTTGTTACTGACGGAGGAAAACAAAATGGCTTATTGAACGTAATTGCAGAGGATCATTGGTCGGAAGATAACCGGAATTTGTATGCTTTCTGGCCAAGGCTCAGTAACATACAGAATAACAACAATAATCAGACATCCACGTGGTGGCTAAGAGATGGGGCATTCCTCCGCCTGAAAACGGTAGAACTGGGTTACGTCATGCCATCCAGAATATTGCCCCGTATAGGACTATCCAACCTTCGTATTTATTTAAACGCAACCAACCTATTTGTAATCAGCAAATTTAAAACCTGGGATCCAGAAATGGGAGGCAATGGCCTGGGCTATCCTGTACAACGGGTATATAATATTGGTATCAACTTAGGATTATAAGCATTTAAAGAAGAGAATATCATGAAAATAGATAAAAAAAACTCAATGAATAATAGATTGATTTCAATGCTTGCAATCATGCTGGTATTCTTTGCCAGCTCGTGCAAGCGCTACTTGGATGTTATTCCGGATAATGTAGCAACAATTGATCACGCTTTTGCAAATACGGTAGAAGCCGAGAAATATCTTTTTACCTGTTACAGTTATTTACCCAGTAGTGGTTCTACAGAAGGCAATGTTGGTCTTTTGGCCGGCGACGAATTGTGGATACCCGATTATCGGCAATATTTCCGTGCCGCAAACTGGAGTGTTATTGCCAGAGGTCAACAGAACACTTCTGATCCTGCTGATAATTATTGGGATGGTTTTCAGGAAGGTAAACCTTTATTTAAAGCACTTCGACACTGTAATATCTTTTTAGAAAATGTTAGTAATACGGGAAAGGTACTTGATCTGCCCGTGGATAAACGGGCCCGTTGGTTAGCGGAAGTAAAATTTCTGAAAGCATACTACCATTTTTACCTTTTAAGAATGTATGGCCCTATCCCTATCATAGAAAAAGACATTCCAATTTCAGCTCCTGCAGAGGAAGTGCGGGTAAGCCGTCGCCCGGTGGATGAATGTGTTAATTATATCGTCAAGCTATTAGATGAATCTTATCAAGATCTGCCTTCCATCATTAACAATAAAACAGATGAACTTGGCCGGATCACAAAGCCCATCAACCGGGCCGTGAAAGCGAAATTATTGTTGATGGCTGCCAGTCCCTTGTTCAACGGAAATACAGACTATAAAGACTTTGCAAATAAAGATGGTGAGCTGTTGTTTAACGGCACTTATAGCCAGGAAAAATGGAAATTGGCTGCGGATGCCGCAAAGGAAGCCATTTATGACGCAGAAGCTGCAGGAAACAAGTTGTATTATTATACGATTCCTGAATTTCAAATGTCAGATACGACCATGACACAGATGAGTATTCGTGGTGCAGTGACCGCGCGTTGGAATGATGAAATAATATGGGGATTATCAAATAGCCTGGCTAATCGTTTACAGCAAGCGGCTCAGCCATTACTTAATTCAGACATGGGAACGGGTTCCGCATTGGCCTCTCTGGCACCTTCGTTGAAAATTGTACAACAATTCTATACAAATCATGGCGTGCCTATCGAAGAGGATAACACCTACAATTTTAATGAAATCAATCAACTGCGGGTAGCAACTGCGGCGGAGCGTGTCAATTTTGAAGTCAGCTACCAAACGGCAAGACTGAATTTTGATCGTGAAAATCGCTTCTATGCAAGCATTGGTTTCGACGGCGGAAAATGGTTGACTGCCGATTTGCCGGCCAGAAAAGATTATGAGGCCTATACCGTCAAAGCCAAATCCGGTCAAATAAGCGCTGGATCAGGGTTTAATCTTTTCTCAGAAACGGGCTATTTCACCAAAAAACTGGTGAATTGGGAATCACGTTTTGCGGCTAATACCTCTGTACGGGAATACCCCTGGCCTGAGATCCGCCTGGCTGATGTGTACCTGATGTACGCTGAAGCGCTAAACGAAATGGAAGGGCCGGTGCAAGATGTGCACAAATATTTGGATCTCATTCGCAAACGGGCCGGCTTGGAACCAGTTACAACTGCATGGCAAAAATATTCCACAAATCCCTTGAAACCATCTACTAAAGAAGGTATGCGTGCTATCATCCATCGCGAACGCCTGATAGAAATGGCCTTCGAAGGAAGCCGTTTTTGGGATCTGCGACGTTGGAAAGAAGCAGCTGGAGAACTGAATACTCCTGTGCGCGGTTGGACTGTTTCACAAAGAGATGCAATCGGCTATTACCAGGTGCGCACGATTTTTCAGCAAAAGTTTATTGCACCTCGCGATTATTTCTGGCCTATACGGTTAGCCGAGATGTCAGTTAATCCGAATCTTGTTCAAAATCCCGGTTGGTAATTATTTAAATGAGATAAAATGAAGAATAAAGTAATCTATGCATGTGCTTTATGTTTATGCCTTTTGATAACAGAAGCATGCAAAAAAGACATATTAGGTCCTTTGGAGGGAAATGATACGCCCCCGGGTCAGGTCAGCAATGTAACTGTTGAAAACAAAGCGGGTAAGGTTAAGTTAACCTATACCTTGCCCAAAGATCAGGACTTACTCTATATTAAGGCCGTCTATGATATTCGCCCTGGTGTATCCAGAGAAGTAAAGTCATCGTATTACACCAATACGATGGAACTGGATGGTTTTGGCGACATGGAAGAACGTGAGGTGAAGATTTATTCATATAACCGGAGTGAAACAGCTTCAGACCCGGTGTTAGTAAAGGTCAAACCTTTGGAAAATCCGATATGGAGTGTATATCGAAGTTTGAAAATATTGCCCGACTTTGCCGGGGTGCGCTTTACCGCACAGAATCCTGAAAAGGCGAATGTCGCATTGGAAATCGTCCGAAAGGACTCTCTTGGCAAATGGGCACCGTTCTTACCGTTTATATACACTTCACAATTAATGATTAGTCAAACTACACGCGGGTTGGATACACTCAAACAAGAGTTTGGAGTGACCGTACGTGATAAGTTTTTGAACTATACCGATACTGTTTTCACTGCCATCAGCCCCTTTTATGAGGAACTCTTAAGTAAATCTTTATATAAGGAGCTTCATCTTGATGGAGATGCCAAAATTCAAAAAGTAACGGGAGGTATTCCAACGATGTGGGATGGGAACAATCAGAACCTTAATAGCAATCGTATGATGACTGATGTTGCAGACCCCAATCCACAGTATATTACGTTTGACCTTGGGCAGATGGCCAAATTGAGCCGGATAAAAATATGGAACTACTCAGAGTTTATGAGCAATGGTAAGCACCAGTTTTTTTATAACGGACAGCTTCGCCGCTTTGAGATATGGGGATCCGCAACCGCTAATCCGGATTGGAGTACTTGGACAAAATTAGGAGCATTTGAAAATATCAAACCGTCCGGATTGCCTTATGGTACGACTTCTCAGGAAGATTGGGATGCCGGCATTGCTGGATTTGATTACAATATGGATCCAAATGTGGGTAAAGTGCGCTATTTGAGGATTAAATGTCTGCAAAATTGGATGGGAAGTACCTGGTTTGAGATCTTAGAACTAAATGTATATGGCGATACCCGATAACATGCAGGAATTAATTATTGTAAAATGAAAATGCATTTTGAACATGAAAAAATTATATAGAAACAGAAAATGGATGTACCTGTCGATACTTTCATTTATCCTTATTGCATCTTGTGCTAAAATAGATGACTATAAAAAGTTTGTTGAAGGTGGAGAGATTTCCTATACAGGAAAGATAGATTCCGTAAAAGTATATCCGGGTGACGGACGCGTATTGATCCAGGGGCTGTTCCGCTCAGATCCGAAAGTGACAAGTTGCAGAATATATTGGAACGGCTTGAAAGATTCTTTAGAAGTTCCTGTCACAAGAACGGGAGGAACAGATACAGTGAAGCAATTTATTCAATTGCCTGAGAACTTATATAACTTTCAGATATATACTTATGATGCGCTAGGTAATAAATCTGTTCCTGTATATGCCACGGGCAGGTCTTATGGGGATGCTTATAAAACGTCGTTGAGCAACCGGTTAGTATTGTCTGCCGTAATCAATGCAAACAATGATGTAACGATCAACTGGAGAAATATTGATAAAACCTTAGGGGCTTTTGCAACAGAAATTACATATACCGATAACTCAAATAACGAACAGCGTGTTACAACGAGTGTTAACACTACTACTTCGTTATTAAAGGACTGTAAAACCGGGGCCCCTTTAAAGTACAGGACCCTCTATTTACCGGATACGCTTGCAATTGATACATTTTACACAGCATATCGAAGTTATCAAAACTTTATGTTCGATAAGACAAATTGGAAAGTGGTAGATTTTTCATCGAATCATGGTGGCAATGATAATAGAGTCGAAAATTTTATTGACGGTACAGCCGCAACAAGGTGGCATACTTTGGTTGGGCGAACTTATCCGCATTTTGCAGTTGTAGATATGCAAGGTAAAAAAACTATAACAGGCTTTGGTTTGCAAATAACTACTTATGAAAAACCAGATGGTGATAACAGGGCCCCCGATACTTTTCAAATGTTGGTCAGCGATGATAATGTTACATGGAGTAATTTAGGAACGTTCAATTTTAACCGGTTTCTGAATGCAGAGCAGCTCTATAACTTAGGTGCGCCAATTACAGCAAGATACTTTAAATTTATTGGAGTGACAGGGCCCGAGAACAATATGGTGTTGGGAGAAATTAATATTTATGGATATTAATTATTAACTACAGCTTTATAAACTGGAGTAAAATTGAAAATCAATTTAGTCACAGTAAATTTAGGGAATATGAAAACAAGAAGAAAGTTCTGGGGATAAAGGGATAAAAACTTCGCTGCGCCCGGTAAAAGATCAATAAATGATGGAATAAAAAGTATATATCTGTGAATATGCAATCAAATATCACAATATGATCTTTCACCATTTACTGAGTATAGGAAAAGAAGATTAGATCAATAAATAAATATATTTCACTTTTCCATTTTAGGTATACTAAATTATACAATAATATGTTCCTGTTAAAGAAGAAAATGGCTCTTTTGGTTGGTGTTACTTTTACCTGTTTTTCATTAAATGCGCAAACAACCATCCCGCTCTATCCCGAAAGCAAAATTCTTTACGCCAAAGAAGGTACAGAGATACCCAGGCTTACGGTTTACAAGCCCGCCCAAAAGAAATCGGATATAGCGGTAGTTGTATGCTCCGGCGGCTCCTACGGAGGTCGTGCTAATGACTGGGAAGGTATTCCTGCCTGTAAAAAGCTAAACGAAGCAGGTATTACTGCATTTCTCTTAGATTACCGGTTGCCTAAATCGGAAAGAATGGACCACAAGGAAATCGTTCCGCTTACCGATGCGCAGCGGGCGCTTCAATATGTAAGAGAAAATGCTGGTATGTATAAAATCAATCCTGCCAAAGTAGGCATTATGGGATTTTCTGCTGGCGGGCATTTAGTAACCACTGTTGCCACGCATTTCAATAAAACAGTGTTGCATAATCCTAAGCATACCAGTCTGCGACCTGATTTTTTAGTAGCCGTTTACCCGGTGGTGAGCTTTGCGGATAGTTTAACCCATTGGGATTCTAGAAATAATCTGATAGGGCCAGATATAACACCTGAAAAGATCCGGGAATACTCAAACGAATTGCAGGTAACCGGTGAAACACCGCCGACATTCCTGGTTTCTGCTATAGACGATGAAGTAGTAAAAGTGCAGAACAGCCTGTATTTTGAAGCGGCATTAAGGCAGCATCGTGTTCCGGTGAGAATGTTTTTATATGCAAAGGGTGGTCATGGTTTTGGAGTGGATCATATTAAAGATGTGGCGGTGCAGTGGACGGAACCCTGCTTTAAATGGATATTATCAGAAAAATGGAATACGAAAATAAAATACCGATAGTTTATGAGGAAACTTTTTGTATGTCTTGTTATAAGTGGTATGATATCTGGCTGGAGCAGCGCCCAGTCTCCCCGCATTGTAAATATCATCAATTTTATCCGGGATATTGAGCCGCGTGATCCGGATAATATTACAAAAGATGTTTTGTACCAGACGGTGGTCAATCAAATCAGGCTGATGAAAAAACACAGGCTGGGTGGTACATTTTTATTGCAATATGATGCATTGATAGACGAGCGCTATCAGCAACTATTGAAATCGCTTCCTGCCGGATCTTTTGAAATTGGCGGATGGTGGGAGATTCCGCAGCCACTCGTAGAAAAAGCCGGGATGAAATGGCGGGGACGTTATCCCTGGGACTGGCATGCTGATGTGGGATTTTCTACCGGATATACGCCTGCAGAAAGAGAAAAGCTTATAGATGTATACATGGCGGATTTCAAAAATATTTTTGGTTACTATCCTAAATCTGTGGCCTCCTGGTTTATAGATGAGCATAGTTTAAATTACATGTACGAAAAATATCAGATAGTTGCATCGGCTAATTGCAAGGATCAGTACGGTACGGATGGTTACACGTTATGGGGTGGATACTGGAACCAGGCTTATTATCCCAGCAAAAGGAATGCTTACATGCCTGCACAAAATAAAGAGCAGCAAATACCCGTTCCGGTTTTCAGGATGCTGGGCAGTGATCCCATTCACCAGTACGATGATGGATTGGAGCAGGCAAGGCAGGGCGTTATTACTTTAGAGCCGGTTTATCCAAAAGCGGGTGGCGATTCAGCCTGGGTACGCTGGTTTTTTAAGCAGTTAATTGAAGGGCCTTCTATGGTTTTTAATTACACACAGGCAGGGCAGGAGAATTCATTTACCTGGAGTGCCATGTCAAAGGGGTTAGAGATGCAGTTTCCCTTAATTGAGAAACTAAGAAACGAAAAAAAGATCCGCGTTGAAACCTTAGCCGAATCGGGCGAGTGGTTTAAAAAACAATTCCCGGTTACACCGCCTACATCGTTTACAGCTTTGGAAGATGTGCATAATGGTGATAAAAAAACAGTGTGGTTCAACAGCCGTTATTATCGTGTAAATCTATTGTGGGAACGAGGTACGCTGCGTTTCAGGGATATTCATCTTTTTGATGAATCGCTTCCATCCAGCTATGAGAAAGTTCCTGTTACGTCTAATGAATGCGTTTTTTATACGTTGCCGGTTATGGATGGCTACCTGTGGAGCAAACAGGGAAGCTACGCCGGCGGCTGGTTTAAAGTGATACTGAATGGCAGGGAAGAACTATTGAAGGGCGGCATACCTGCTGTGGATGATAAAGAAAAAGGCAAATTGAAAATCGCGTGGCCGCTGGAAAATATCACCGGAACGCTGTATTTTGAGTTTACTGAAAGAGATCTGTCAGTATATTTGAAGACGAGCAGTAACAAAAAATGGTTTATAGATATGCAGAAAGGTAAAAATATTGCGTTACCTTTTATTGATGTTCAGCAGAAAATGGTTCATGGCAATTTTGAAAATCATCCTTATAGCATTAAGGCCTTAACCGGAGATTTTGTGAAGGAGAAGGAGGTGATATTCCGGATAACTCCTGAACATCAGCGAATAAAATTATTGCTTACCAATGGCAAATAAATGCAACTTTTAGATAATGCTGTATAAAGCGTCCGCTCCTCACGGGTTGATGCTGTCGCTTCTGGCGATTATTAAAAATGAATTTTCCATACACCGCTAAAAGTTGTTTTTTATAAAAGAACAAAACAAAAAGTATTGAAAAAAACAAATGTGTTTGCGAGAGTTGCCGGCTACTTCCTGTTTAGTATTTGTATAAATACCCTTTCGGCACAAACAGTTACTGTAACAAACCTGAGAACCGGGTATTTACAGAATCCTCTTGGCATCGATGATCCCCACCCGCGCTTCACCTGGCAGGTCGATGCGAATAACGCACAACCCGGTTATCAACTTATTGTGGGAACGGATTCGGCCGCAGTGTTGAACGGAAAAGGAAATATGTGGGAAAGCCCGAAGTCAGATGCCGGTATCCAACTTCTGGAGTACGCCGGTAAGCCATTACAGCCGTTTACTAAATATTACTGGAAAGTAAACGTGAAGGATAATAAAGGGCATGCTTTATCTTCCCGCATCGCAACTTTTGAAACCGGGATGATGGGGGAGCATAACTGGCAGGGAACCTGGATCAGTGATCATAATGATATACATTATAAACCGGCCCCTTATTTCCGGAAAGAATTTAAGCTGAGCAAAACGATCCGGTCAGCAAAGGCCTATATTGCAGCAGCAGGTTTGTATGAGCTGTCGTTGAACGGAAAGAAAGTGGGGGATCATATGCTGGATCCTGTATATACCCGCTTTGACAGAAGACTGACATATGTAACGTATGATGTCACCAATCAACTGCAGCGGGGTGCGAATGCCATCGGGGTTATTTTAGGCAATGGCTGGTATAATCACCAATCCCTTGCTGTATGGGATTTCCATAATGCTCCGTGGCGGGGCCGGCCTGCTTTTTGCCTGGATCTGCGAATTGTGTACACAGACGGAACGGTAGCCGTTATTCGTTCAGAGCGTGACTGGAAAACCTCCTCGGGAGCGATTATTTCGAACAGCATCTACACCGGAGAGCATTACGATGCCCGGTTAGAACAGGAAGGGTGGAATCAACCGGGTTTTGATGATTCCAAATGGCAGGGAGTACGCTACAGGAGTGTACCTGCCGATAAAATTATTTCACAACAACTGGTTCCCATTCGGTTAACAAAGGCTTTTGAACCCATCAAAATCAATAAGATCAATGATACTACCTGTGTGTTCGACATGGGCCAGAATATGGCAGGGGTAACGAAGATACAGGTAAAGGGGAAGGAAGGAACCATTTTAAAGATAAGGCACGGAGAGCGGCTTTATGACAATGGGCGGGTAAATATGTCCAATATAGATGTATATTATCGCGGAAATAAAGAGGCCGACCCTTTCCAGACCGATATTTTAATTCTAAGCGGCAAAGAAGATGAATTTATGCCGAAGTTTAATTATAAAGGATTCCGGTATGTGGAAATAACCAGCAGCATTCCGGTTGATCTGAATAAGCATAATGTTACGTCATATTTTATACATAGTGATGTCGAACCCACAGGCTCCGTTGAAACTTCTTCTACATTGATCAATAAGCTTTGGACAGCTACCAATAATGCTTACCTGTCTAACCTGATGGGCTATCCTACGGATTGCCCCCAGCGTGAAAAGAATGGCTGGACAGGGGATGGGCATTTAGCGATCGAGACTGCTTTGTACAATTTTGACGGGATTACTGTATACGAAAAGTGGCTGGCGGATCATCGTGACGAGCAGCAGCCGAATGGTGTATTGCCGGATATTATTCCAACAGGAGGTTGGGGATACGGAACCGCAAACGGATTGGACTGGACCAGTACCATTGCAATCATTCCGTGGCAGTTGTACCTGTTTTATGGTGATAGCCGCCCGCTGCGGGATAACTATGAAAATATTAAATATTATGTGAATTACGTAGATCGCATCAGCCCGGATGGGTTAACAAGTTTTGGCAGAGGCGATTGGGTGCCAGTAAAATCAACTTCCAATCTGGAGCTTACTTCGTCGATCTATTTTTATGTAGATGCTGATATATTAGCTAAAGCTGCAAAACTGTTAGGAAAAACAGAAGATCATAACAAGTACACTGCCTTACGAAAAAAGATAAAAGAGGCTATTAATAATAAATTTTTGAACCGTCAAAGCGGTATTTATGCCAGTGGCACACAAACAGAGCTGAGTATGGCGCTGCACTGGAAAATTGTTCCGGAGGATATGATAGTAAAAGTTGCTGCCAACCTGAATAAAAAGGTAGAAGAAACAAACTTTCACCTGGATGTAGGCGTTCTGGGTGCCAAAGCACTGTTAAACGCGCTTAACGATAATGGCTATAAAGAGTCGGCTTATAGAGTTGCGGTACAGGATACATATCCATCGTGGGGCTGGTGGATCGTGAACGGCGCTACTACCTTATTGGAAAACTGGGACCTGAAAGCGGAAAGGGATATTTCAGATAACCACATGATGTTTGGTGAGATAGGCGGTTGGTTTTTTAAAGGTATTGGCGGCATCAGGCCGGATGAAAATGCTCCCGGCTTTAAAAATGTGATCTTTGCCCCCGCTTTTCCTGAAGACTTGAATTACTTTACAGCAACACATAACGGTCCCTACGGAAAAATTGTTTCGTCCTGGAAACGGATTAAAAATAAAATTGAGTACGAAGTGATAGTGCCTTCTAATTCAACTGCAACCATCACTTTCCCTGAATTAAAAAGCAAAGCTGTTTACCGGAATAACGAGCAAATAAAAAACACGGCATCGGTTCAGGTATCCTCAGGTAAACAGGTATTTACGATCAGGTAAATAAGGATTTATACAAAGGATTTATTGTTACGTATTGTATGGAGTGTACTTAGTATTCATTCAACCTCTTTAGAGCTCAGGAAAAGCATTTACAATGGTTGTTAAAAATTTAAAAAAACAAATACATCCAGTTCGTTTTGCTGAATGGAAAATATTGAACAGGAACTGGCTTACCCGGCCGGCGCTGTTTTTATTGAAGGCCTTGTTTATTTCAAAAACAAATGGTTCCTGTATTACGGCGGTGCAGATAGCAGGGTAGGCCTTGCCATTTTTTATCCGCAGGCTGACAACTGATATAACTTACAGGGACCGTTCGGAAAGATATATCCTTTCAGAAAGATATTGGAAGGTGTTATTTAGGGTGTTCCCGAAAATTAAAAGATAGTCATTGTACGATTATTTTCGTACATTAAGAGAGGGTGTCAAATTCATCATTTGTTTGTTGGGTGAGTATTTTTACT